>CAZUTK010000001.1:0-32298 GCA_964623265.1 uncultured bacterium
GGGTCCGTTATTGCTGACCGTGAAGTTGGTCGGAGCCGCCGGCGCCAGAGGATCCAGAGCCAGGTACATTTCCACGACATAGACGAGGTCGTTGGGCGTACCCTGAGACATAGCGACGATCGTCCAGAAGCTCGGATTCCACTCATTGGTGAAGCCGCAACCACCGGCAATTTGCGAAGTTGAGGGACCGATCAAGGGCATTATGTGGCTCACGCCGGTGTACGTGTGCGTCACCTGATTCCACTCATGGAAGACGCACTGGCTGGAACCTTGATCGTAAATCCACATCCGGCCGGTGTTGTCATCGTAGCACATGCCGTACACGGCAGACAACGGCGAAGGCGATCCCTGCCAGATCACGTTGCCGGAACGATCGAATTCGACCAGGTTCGAACCGAAGTTCCCGCTGAAGAAGTGATCCGTGTTGGGATCGTACGCCAGAGCGCGGGCGATCGCCAGCGCAGAAGGCTTGGGGATGTTGAATGACGGCACCGGATTCCCGTTTAAATCAAAAGCATAAATGAAGCTTGCTTCGCAGCCGTAGTACATATAGGTGCCGTCGAACGCCGGGTCGCGGAAGCCCCATCCGGAGCCGACATCCGGCTGCGGCCAGCTCGACACCAGAGCGCCGGCCGCGTCCAGTTTGTAGATCATGTTATCGCTGGTTACAGCGGAGCTCAAGCCGCCGCCGGTGATCCAGAATCCGCCGGCATATTCGGCGCCGAGCAGCAGGTTGCTACCAGTCGTAGTCTGCGCATCCGACCAGAAGAGCACATCCCACATTGCGTCCGAAGGACCGCTGGCCGGAATGGTTCCGGTGAGCGTCGGTGAGACGTCATTTGTGGGGAGCACAGTCGCTTCTTTCGGCAGATCCGCCCAGGCGGAAGCCACCAAAAGAAGCACCACAGCAACAGAGAAAAACTTTGTCATGAGTCTTGACATAAGCACTCCTTTCAATTAATTGGAATTGAACGGATTACAGATCAGTGAAGTCGAATTTGAGGGTATGAATTCCTTTTCTCCTCCCTTTGATTGACGAGTCATCTTCAGGTTTCGAAAAGAAAATCAGGCAGCCAGATCAGGTTGGGCTTATAATATAATGAATAATTTGCGCAAAGTCAAGACTTTTTTCACACTGCTCGAATTTTTTTAAAATTTTTAACTTAAGCAATTACATATATATGCGATATATCGAACAGAATTCTTTCAATTTGCACTTTATGAATCTATGCAGTTCGAGTTGCAGTTCGTGGTGTGAGAACTGGTATTTATCAAACACTTCCTGGGGGAACTACTTGAAAGTTCGTAGTCGCAGGGCGTTCAACACGACGGAGACGGAGGAGAATGCCATAGCGGCGGCGGCGAACATCGGTGAGAACAGCAGGCCGGTAAGCGGGTATAAAACGCCCGCTGCCAGGGGAATGCCTACGATGTTATAGCAAAACGCCCAGAAGAAATTCTGTCGAATCGTGCGTAGAGTCCGATGAGCAAGCCGAATCGCGGTAACGACGCTGCGCAGATCCCCGTGCACCAGGATGACATCGGCTGATTCGATGGCGATGTCCGTCCCGGATCCGATTGCAATGCCGACATCCGCTTGAGCCAGCGCAGGCGCATCGTTGATGCCGTCCCCCACCATCGCTATACTGCGCCCTTCCGACTGCAAATTCTGCACGATCGAAGCCTTCTGATCCGGTAAGACGCCGGCGATAACCCTCTTGATCCCGACCGATTGAGCAACGGCCTTCGCGGCAAGTTCATGGTCACCGGTCAGGAGAATCACTTCGTAACCCATCCGCTGCAAATCCCGAACAGCTCGTTCGGAATGAGGCTTGATAGAATCTGAGGCTGTCATCCAGCCGATCGGCTTGCGGGCGACCGCCACGAAGAGCGCAGCGCTCGTATCCTGATGATCATCCGTCTTTTCTCCATTTGCCGCATCCCCACCGAAAGAGATCCCTTGAGATTCCAGCCAATCCTGCTTGCCCACGTGGACTTCTTTTCCTTTGATCATCGCTTTCACACCGCAACCGGGAAAACTCTGAAACCGTTCCACCTCTTCCAACGGGAGGGTTTTTTCTGAAGCCTTGCGAAGAACAGCTTCTCCCAGCGGATGCTCCGACCTTTTTTCAGCCGAAGCGGCGTACATCAAAAGCTCATCCTCCGTCACGCCCGGCAAGGACATTATAGCGTTGATCTGCGGGAATCCTCGCGTCAGCGTGCCGGTCTTATCGAACACGATGGTGTCCACAGACCTCATCTTCTCCAGCCGATCGCCTCCTTTTAAGAGGACCCCCAGTTCGGCGCCGCGCCCGGTGCCGACCATCACGGCGGTGGGAGTCGCCAACCCCAGCGCGCAAGGGCAGGCGATGATCAGAACCGTGATGAAAGCGGTCAAGGCATATTGTATTTTCGGATCCGGTCCTGCAAGCATCCAGACAATGAAACTTACAAGAGCCACGGCGACGACTACAGGCACGAAAATCGCGGCAATTCGATCCGCCAACCTCTGCACCGGAGCCTTGGCAGCTTGAGCCTGTTCCACGATTCGAACGATTTGCGCAAAGGCGGTCTCCTTTCCAACGCGCGTCGCACGAAATGTAAACGAACCGGTGCGATTGATGGTGGCGCCGTACACCGCGCTACCTGGAATCTTTTCACTGGGAATCGGTTCACCTGTTAACATTGACTCGTCCACGCTGGAATACCCATCCAGAACCGTTCCATCTACGGGGATTTTCTCCCCGGGACGCACGAGAACCACATCGTCTGGGAGGACATCCTCGATTGCTATCGTACGTTCCTCGCCGTCGCGGATCACACGAGCGGTCTTCGGCGACATCTCCAGCAGTTTCTCAATCGCTCGGGAAGCTCGTCCGCGGGCTTTCTTTTCGAGCAGTCTGCCGAGGAGAATGAGCGTGATGATCACCGCGGCGGAATCGAAATAGAGATGCCCGCGCGTTGTTTCCGGGAAGATCGTCGGAACGATCACCGCCAGCAGGCTGTATAGGTAAGCGGATCCCGTGCCGACCGCCACCAGGGTATTCATATCCGCCGTCTTATGCCGCAACGCATTCCACGCGCTGAAGAAGAATCCCCGCCCTGCGAAAATCATCAACAGGGTGGTCAGAACTAGCTGGATCACCGCGGAAAGTCCGGCACGGCTATGGAGAAGGGCGGATGGGACCATGGAGAGGATCAGGACCGGAGCGGTCAATGCGGCGGAGAGGATGAATCTGCGAACCAACACCGCAATTTCTCTTCGGCGCAACAGATCTTGACCCGCCGCCGCGTCCTGCATAGAAACCGGAATCTCCGCCTGATAGCCGGCGCGCTGCACCGCCTGAATCAATTCCTGGGCAGAGACCGATTCAAACGCTTGAACATTCGCCTGCGCGGTGGCGAGGTTGACATCCGCATGGATGACGCCGGGAACGGCGAGCAGTGCCTTTTCGACCCTCTGGACGCAGGAGGCGCAAGTCATGCCGCGGATATTCATGGTTAATATCTTCGGTTCGACATCATATCCGACGCGTCGAACGGCAGAAACTAAAGCGGCGGTCGTCATCTGACGGGGATCGCCGATCACGGAAGCGGAACCGGAAACATAGTTGACCGCAGCGGATTTCACGCCGGCCGCCGCCTTCAGACTCTCTTCAATCCGGAGTGCGCAGGAAGCGCAGCTCATGCCGGAAAGTCTTAGATCAAATCTCGTTTCTTGAGATCGTTGCAATGGATTGCTTTTCATTTTAATTGACACGATGGTTTTATTTCCATCACAAAAAGTATAATCCAACAAAACTCAGAAACAACGAGGAAATCTCACAAATTATCGAGTTATCAATTTGTAGGACTGCAACGGCGAAGAAATTGCTTGACATTTCTAAATCATAATATTAAATTTAGTAATTTAATAAGCAAAACGAATTATTCTTTTGCCACCGTAACTCAGCCGGTAGAGTAGCTGATTCGTAATCAGCCTGTCGGAGGTTCGAATCCTCTCGGTGGCTCGCATTTCGTAATCCTGGGGGATCTGCCCACCCATCAGCAACGGAGTACTCTTGCAACCTGTCATCATCATCGGAGCCGGTCCTTCCGGACTCGCGGCGGCTTACGAATTGTCGAAAAATTCCACCCCTATAGTCCTGATCGAACAGCTCCAGCAAGTCGGTGGGCTCGCCCGCACCATCCGCAGAGATGAGGCGCGCTTCGATATCGGGCCTCACCGTTTCTTCACGAAAAGCAACGAAATCTTCAACCTCTGGTCAGACATTTTACAACAAGACTTGTTGTCCGTTCCCCGGCTCACCCGCATCTTCTACAATAACAAGTTCTTCTACTACCCTCTGGCGCCGATGAACGCCTTTTTCGGAGTGGGTCCGATCAGCGCGGGACAGATCTTAGTCAGCTATTTTTCGACCCTGCTGAAACAGCGGTTCTCCCGATCCGAACCTCAAAACTTTGAAGATTGGGTGGTGCAGCAATTCGGCCGCAGACTTTTCGAGATCTTCTTCAAGACTTACACAGAAAAAGTCTGGGGCATCCCCTGCACGCAGATCGGCGCGGACTGGGCGGGACAGCGCATAAAAGGGCTGTCTCTCTGGACGGCTGTGGTGAATTCGATCTTCAAGCCGAAGCAGAAGAAGATCAAGACGCTGGTGGATGAGTTCGTCTTCCCGCGTTTGGGCGCCGGAATGTTTTACGAACGATTGGCGGAAGAAATTGAAAGTGCCGGTGGGAAGATCCTGCTCGGAAAACGATCCGTCGGCTTTCGCCATGAAGGGAATCAGGTTCGAGCGGTCGTGCTGGAAGACGACGCCGGGCATCGCGAAGAGATCGAGGGAGGGCATTTCATCGTGAGCGCTCCGCTGACAGACGGAATCCTCGGCTTTGATCCCGCGCCTCCTGTTGAAATTCAAGCGGCTGCAAACGGCTTGCGCTATCGTTCCCATGTGGGCGTGGACTTACTGGTCGAAGGCAATCCCTTCCCGGATAATTGGATCTACGTGCATTCCCGCCAGGTGCGCCTGGCTCGGATCGCCAATTATCGCAATTTTTCGCGCGCAATGGCACCCGACGATCGCCTCACCCCGCTGACCGTGGAGTATTTCTGTTTCACCGGCGATGACATCTGGACGATGCCCGAAAAGGGCTTGATCGAACTGGCGAAAACGGAACTTAGACGGATGAAAATTCTTCGACCGGAACAAGTTCAATCCGGTTTCTGCGTCCACAGTGATAAAGCTTATCCGGTGATCGAAATCGGATACGATCAAAAGGTGAAATTGCTGCGGCGGTATATCGAAGGATTCCGCAATTTTCAGGCGATCGGGCGTTCCGGAATGTTCAAATACAACAATCAAGACCACGGCATTATGACGGGATTGCTGGCGGCGCGCAATGTTCTGGGAGGCAATTTCGATGTTTGGTCTGTCAATATTGACGCGGAATATCACGAATCCGGCGAAGTGCCTCCTCTAAATCAATCTCACTAAAATCACAACGATTTTCCGCGTCGTGCTGATTGAGAAATGCCGAATCCGTTCATCCAAACGACGAAATGGCTTCTCATCGCCGTCGTTGTCGCTCTGATCTTCTGGAACATCCTCTGGCTGATCAACCTTGAGCCCGATCACGACGAAGTAGAACACTGGCACGCCGCCTGGCTGATGCATCGAGGCAAAGTCCCCTTCCACGATTTCTTCGAACACCACTCACCGATCCTCTGGATGCTGCTCCGTAGCTACTACGATTTATTCGGCGATAACTATGGAATCATCATCGCATCCCGCGCCGTGATGATCCCGATTTTTCTCCTGATCGCCCTTCTATCTTATCAAATCGCCCGTTTCTGGACGGATCGGGGTGGCGCCTGGATCGCGACGCTCGGATTTCCGCTGCTCAGCCTGAATTATTTCCGAGTCCTTTTCTGCGTACGCGGGGATCCTCTCATTCTATTGCTGCTGCTGGCGGCGCTGCTGCAGGCGGTGAAGATCGCAAGAAGCAGTGAAAAACGGGGATCGTTCCGGCATTCTCTGCCGATCTTCATTCTGCTAGCAATGGCGGTGGCTGTCTCACCGCGGGCGGGGATTCCCTCGTTGACTCTCTTTCTGGCTTTTTTTCTCTGCAATCCCATCCCCGCGGCGGACGGAAAAAGAGCAAGAATCCAGCATTACCTGCTCCGGTGGCGCAATTTCTTCCTGGCGGGACTGATTGTCATCTTCCCCACTCTCCTGCTCGCGCTGCGGTACGGTTTCGAAGAATACATCTTCTGGGTGTATTATTACAGCGCCTCCCTTTCGCCCCGTTTCTCCCCCCTTCCGAACCTCATCAACATCCTGAAATCCGCCGCGCCGATGGCGATACTCTGTCTGCTCGGTGCATATACCGTCATCCGCACAAGCGAATTGCGGCGGGACCGGTCCCTCAGATTGATCGGAGCTCTGGCAATCACCGGCATCTTCGGACTCTGGGCGAACAGCGCTCCGTTTATGCAACATTTTCTCATGACAATGCCATTCATCGGCTTTTTCGGGGGGATCGGGTTTGACAGACTGGTCGCAGCTCTCCAGCGGCATTTTAAGATTTCCAACGGAAAACTGGCGGCTGCGGCACTTTGTATAAGTCTGATTCTTCTGTCTATGAAGACTTATATTTTCCAACGGGATTGGGCGGAAACCGATCGAGCTGCCTGGGTGGAATGCGCTGAATGGATGGTTCGAAATGCGGGTATAAATGGATATTTCGCCGGAGGCACCGCCTATGCGCAGCCGATTTTTCTGCAGGATGCTTTTTATTACTGGTTCGGCGGCCGCGGGGTGAGCATTACTCTGAAGAAGATTCGTCCGATTTTCGCGCCGTATTCATTGCCATTGCTGAAGCGGCGCAGCCCCAGGATACTCCACGACTCCTTTGCGTTCGCCTGGGGATTCGACCAGTCGCGGGAATACCGCGACTGGCGTGCGAGGAATTATAGAGAGACGCCGTTCAAAGGGTACTGGATCAAGAAATAGACGCGTCTCACTTGACTGATAAAAACCTATAATCGCCCTTTTTGAGAACCGACCGCTATCATTCACCTTGTCTGAAATCAATTTCCTCTGAAGGCGGAACACTCAGCGTTTTTATCGGGGACTTTTCCGCATCGCTCCAAACCGCTTGAATTCGCACTATTCCTTCATCCAGATTGGGAAACACATAATAGCCGCTTTCGCCAGTCAGAACCGATAAGACCCAATCTTCGCCGATCAGTTGCACCTGCACGTTCGGTTGTCCCACCCCATCGCGATTGAGCACCCATCCAGCGACGGACGGATACTGGATCGCCGCTTCGACGTTGATGATCCCCCAGCCCCAATCGGGATCCGGGCGTTCCGCGCGCGAAGCGGTTTCGCGCACGGCTTCAGCAATCCGATCGGGACCCCAATCCGGATGCTCCCCCAGAATCAACGCCATGCAGCCCGCCGCCACCGGACAGGATAGTGAAGTTCCGTTCCAGAATGCGTAACGATCCCACGTATCCGGAGAAACGCAGCAGGTGCGCACACCTTGAGCCAGCACATCCGGCTTGATTCGTCCATCGGCGGTGGGGCCACGGGAAGAGAAGGATGCTAAATCGCCGTTGTAGCGGACCGCTCCGATCGCGAGCAATCCTTCCGCGTCTGCCGGTACACCCAACGTCATCGGCTCCGGACCTTCATTGCCCGCGCTGGTGCAGAGCACCATACCCAATTCATAAGCGATGGTCGCCGCGCGGCTGGTGGGCGCCGTCAGGCCGTCGTAATCGGCCGGATTATACCAATCTTTATAGGACAATGAACTGGATAAAACATCCGCTCCTAGCGCCTCCGCCCACTCCAAAGCCCGCACCCAGTAATCTTCTTCGATGGGCGTTTCGCTGCGATCGTCCTCGGTTTTACAGAGGATGAAAGCGGCTTCGTGAGCCAAACCGATCAGATTCCCAGGCGAATATCCGCCGATGATCGACGAACAAGCGGTGCCGTGATGCGCTTGTCCCTGAGTATCCTGCCTGGGATCAAAGCCTGTATAGTCGTCGTCATTGATGAAATCATACTGAGCAATCACGTCCATCCCCTGAAAGGCTTCGTGATTCAACTGGAACCCGCCGTCCAATACAGCGATGCGCACACCGGCGCCGTGATTGCCCCGGAAATGCGCTTCCAGGGCGTTGACCATGCGGACTTGATTCAGAGAAGGACCATACCAGGCGCGATCCATACGCCAGTAAGGATCCATCAAGGCGGGATCGGGTTGCGTGGGGAAGGGGTCGGGAAAGTCGCCGCTTTCCAACCAGCGCTGCCGGACGCTCCGATGCGCGAACGTCTCATCACTCCGGAAGTCCGGTCTGCGATTCGATTCGAATTTTCGCACCGGGCGGATGTTCTGCACGCAGGACAACCCCGCAATTTCATCCAAGCCGGAAGGATCCGCTTCTACGCTCACCGCATTCAACCAGCGGCTTTCGCCGCGCAGGCTGACGCCGGGTATCGCCAGCACTTGACGTTTATACTCCGCGCAAACCGGAAGGTCAAAATCGCCGGTTTCACCGAGTCTCCCGCGGATGCGGCGGCGTTCCAGGGCATGAGGATCCACGAATACCGGGGCTGTGTCAAAAGAACCCGTCTTGAACTGGTCGCAACCAGCGCGGTCACGAAAGAAAATCCAGTAGGATTCTCCCTGCGCCGCACCGGTCGCAAACAACAGCGACATCAACACTTCAACCATCCAGAAACGCGTCGGATGTTTCCTCATAAGACTTTCTCACACATCTCACAATGCACAGATTCGGATCGAATTTTCACAGTTCCACCAGCCAGATCCCATCTTCTCGGGCGTAGGCGACCAGGGTGCCATCCGGCGCGAGGGAGGGGTGAAAACCCGTTTCCGTGAGCTGCCGTTTGCTCGTTCCATTCAGCGTCATCCAGTACAGTCCAGCGGAAAGATCACCGTTGACGGCTTGATAAGCGATGCCGCCGGGGGCAACCGAAGATTGGACACCGGAAGAGCTCAATTTCACGACGTTTCCGCCGCCGATCGGCAGGCGGTTGATGCGGAACTCCGAGGAACCGGTTCCGGACGGATTGAAACTGTCGTAGATGATCGCTGTGCCGTCGGATACCCAATTGAAATTCGTGCAGGTATCCGCCAGAACGACGGGCGCCGAACCGATTACGATCATCTTCAACTGGTAGGCGGAACTCTGATTGGCGATGACTGGACACCGATAGGCGATCTTCGTCCCGCCGGGGTCGTAGCGCGGATCCAATCCTTCGTTGGTTATAGGGCTGACAGAAGAATCCGCGAAAGTCAGCGTATATAAACCGTATTGCCCCGCCTGAAAATCCGCTTCGACGAAGACCAGCCGCGAACCATCCGGCGACCAGTCCGGAGAATACCCCGTCATATGCCAGCGCACGGGTTCCGATCCGTCCAGAGCAACGACGTAGATGCCGGAGCGGTTCTCGATCACCGCGCCCGCTCCTCCGAAGGCGATTTTGTCGCTATCGGGCGACCAGCGGTAATCGTAGAGATGGGGATAGGTTCCGTCCGTGATCTGCGTCAGGCTTCCGCTGGAACGATCGTAAACCCACAGACCCGCATTCGCTCCATCTGCACCGAACAACAGCTTTTGGCTGTCCGGCGACCAGCGAGGCAGACTGCCGAAGGCGGCGATCTTCGCGGAGGGCGGAAGTTCTGGACCCGGCGGCTCTGTAGCCGCCTTTTTTCCGCAGGAGGACAGCATCCCCATCATCAGAAGATATAAGGGGAAATACCGAAATGATCCGATGTCGCGATCAGTTGACTTTAAAGCCATCTCTCGTTCCGGATTTAGTAGCCGTATTCCACGGTATAGCGAAGCGTGCGCGAAGCTCCCGGCGGAAGTTCCACATCGAATTCGACGCGATTGGCATCCTCCAAACGGTGATTCAAGGAACTCCCATCCCAGGAGGCTTCGGTGATTTCCCAAAATCCGTAGAGCCGTTCGCGCACGGTGATTTTCGCCGGTGTCTCCCGCGAACTCACGAAAGTGATCTCGACGACGTCCCGGGTTCGGTTGCGAGCGATCCGTTCATGATCCACCCGCTTGCGATCCACTCGCAGATCGAACGCCTTGCCCACCACCAACTCCACTTTATCTCCGGGTGAGGAAGCCTGCAAATGGTCTTCACCCAGAAATTGCATCCGTCCTTTATCATCTTTTTGATAAACCAGGAGATCTCCTTCCGGCAGTGCGATCCCCAAGCCGCTTTCTCTGTTATTGTCAAAGATCAAACGGACTTCCACCTCTTCCGAGCCGGCGGAACCGTCGAAGAAGAAGTCTTTAGTCGCCTGGAATTCGATCGGCCCGATCAGCGGAATCCCTTTGGATTGCTGCGCGTAGATTGTGGTTTTTTCGGGGATTTGAAAGCGACGATACTCGAAAAATCGGGTTCCCTGGCGTTCTGCGGTGGCTTGCGGAGAAGCCAGAGCATCCGCATCGCTCAGCTGTCTGGAATCGAACGATCGGTGTGGACTGCCCGCCATCAACTCAATTTCCGCGTTCTCAAACGATATATCCAGAGAGTTCACGAGGGTCAGGTTGCCTCTGAGTTGGATTCGGTTATCGCCCGATAGAAGCGCTGTATAATCCGCCTGCCAGGTGATGCCTTTGGTCAAGTAGGAAATCTCCACTTCCAGGCTCTTGCGATTCTGTCCGGATCGAACCCGCCAGACGATCTCGGGTCTCAGCACCAGCCCTTCGGGCAGGCTTTCGAACAGGTTGTTCTCCACGCCGGACCGGTTGACCAGCGAGATTGCCCCGGGTTTACCTTCAGGTTCCAGATAGATATAGTCGTCGTCGAAATTGCGCAGGATGCCCTTATACAGGCTGTCGTTCTTGGTGAACTGAAAAGGTTTCCCGAGAAACTTATGCCAGATTCGATCCACATTCGCCAGATCGTAGTTGTAATTCTGCTCGATGGTTTTCACATCGGAAGGATCTTTCGGAACGACTATGCGGATCGTCGGTTCGTAGATGCCGCTGCTGACATTTCCGAAGACGATGCGGTTTTCACCTTTCTGCAGATCCACGACGCGAACATCCCGCACCAGGACCAGATCGCGCTGATACACCGTCAGCGAAACTTCTGCCTGAAGCGCGGTAGCCGGCAGGAGAAGAATCACACAATAAGCGATGATGCGTTTCATAACGGGTTTCCTCATTTTATCAGCAAACACTTTTGAATTCGGCTTTCGGCACCGGCCTGTACTTGGAGGAAATAAATCCCCGAGGAGAATGCTTCGGCGTGCCAGGCAACCACCTGCCAGCCGGAGGATAGAACCCCCAGATCCCGCTCATCCACCTTTCTGCCCAACAAATCGTAGACCATCAATCGCACCGGCGAAGCGGACGGCAAACCCAGGCGCACCGTGGCGACGGCATTAAAAGGGTTGGGGTGGATCGGATCGAGAGTCAGACGGCTCGGAGGTTCGAGTCCGGCAGGTTCGATCATCCCAGTGGGATTGATGCGCATACTGAGAGGGAGCAGGAGTGGATCCCCCGCCGCGTTGTGCTGGATGCGCAAATTGACGCGATACAGGTTCACCGCGAGATCCCCGGCGAGAAAAGTCAGCTGCACTTCCCCCTGCCCGCCGGGAGGGATTTCTCCGATATGCGGCGCATAGGTGATCCATAGGGTATTGCAATTCAATTCCCAACCCGCCAAGCGATCTTCCGGTCCCTGGATCAAAGTGATCAGCGTCCAGATCAAGGGATTCCATCCGGGAGTAATCGCCGCCCCGCCCGCGGTTTCCGACAGATCCCCCTCCAGATCCGCGGCGAATGAGATCACGCCGGTCTGAGTGTTCATCTTCGAGATTCGCAGCTTTGGATTGGAACCGTCCTGCGAGAAGAGATAAAGTTTCCTTCCGTCCGGATCTTCAGGGTACCAGGCTAACCCGGTGATATGGAGGGTATTGGAGAAAGTGCGTAAAACCGTTCCATTCTGATCTATTTCGTAGATGGGAGTGGTGAAATCCGCCACCCAGAGATGACCGGTTTCAGGATCAACAGCCAGAGCGCGGTTGGGGTTCAGAGGTCCGGGAAAGCGTCCCAGTTCCTCGCCCTGCGCGCTGAACCGAACGATCTGACGCCCTTCGGATCCGTACAGCGAACTTCCATCGGAGGCGAGATCGCGAAAACCATATTCGGTTTCGCTTCCCGGCTGTTGGAAAGAATCGAGGTAGTTTCCGTCTCGGTCGAAGCGGTGGATCAGATTGGGTTGTTCGGAACTGTTGCCTCCGGAAACGTAAAAGATATCGTCCAAAAATTCCACTCCGAAGAGGTGGTCGTCACCGGAAAGAACCTGCGCCGGAAAGCTGAACGCCGGCGCCCAGAGCTCGTCGGATCCATCATTTTCCTGGAATGTCAGATCCAGCTGGTAGCTCAGAGGACCATTGCCTTCGTTCAAGATGTGAAACGGCACCTGGAGCGAATCACCGGATGGGACGACCACTGAAATTTCTGCGACGTCAAGGGAAATTTCCGGATGCGTCAGCGCAAAATTCAGGGAGACGGTGGAGTCCATATAAACGGTAACCTGCGGGATCACCTGGGGATTGTACCCGGGCGCCTGCGCGGTGAAATCGTAGGTTCCGATGAAAACACCGTCCATTTCAAACAATCCGGTGCTGTCGGCGGTCGTCCCGTATTGTGTGCCGGATATCGCCACGGTAGCGCCCGGCAGCGGCGCTCCCGTCTCCAGGTCCCGCACCGCACCGGCAACCGACCCCTGAAAAACCACAACATTCGTGGTGAAAAGGTAGGCTCGCTGAGTTTGCAGAGGGGCGATGCCCGCGGGATATTGATTCATATAACTGACTTGTATGCCGGTGCTTTGATCCGGAGATTCAATGCCGACGGAAGCATAGGGGTTATCCATTCCGTAGCCATACACCTGCTGCACTTCGTGATATTGAAAGAGAATATCGCCGTCGCCTGAAGCCGTGGGATGCACGGCGGGATCGTAGAAAATGACTTCAAAGGTTTCTGTCGGTTGAGGGGATCCGCGGTTTTTCAAACGGCTCCATTCGACGATGAAGCAGCCGTTTTCCGCGTCGTACCAGCGATAAACGCCGGATCCGCTGACCAGATACAGATCATCCCAGAAAGGAGCGACCATCGCGTCCGGTCCCATACCGGATGGAATCAGCCAGTTGCGGAAATAGGTGAAGGCGGCGTTCCCGCCCATCGTCAACCAGCCGTTGGAACAGACGGAGATTTCGTCGTAATTCGTTCCATAGTAGCGAAAAGTAAACGGCAGAGGGACGATCTCGGTGTCGTCCTGCTGATCGCCGTAGTCATTCAGATTGATGAGGATTCCGGGACCACTGTATTCCGGCGCGATTTCAACCCAGTCATAATGAGGCGCCTGTTCATATCCTGCATCGGTATCATCGAAACAATAATACCCATACTGATCCGGTCCCGCCGGATCGCTGGGGGAGGCGGTGCCCAGACTGATCGTCAACGGAACTTCCCCCAGGATCCCGCTGGCGTCTTCCAGATGGAGTTGCAGAAGCGCTGAATGACCGGGCAAGGTCAGCGGATGCACGCTCAGACGAAAGGGGACGGTATTGGCGGCACTGCCCCCGATCACGATGTTGCCGTAAGCGGAGGCGTTCTGTTCGATCAAGAGGAAGGGATCGGAGCTGATCAGCGTCCCGGACACCGCCGGCGCCCCTTTCTGTCCTTCATTGCGGATCGTGATCCGGAGATCGCCGCTGCCGCCGGGCTGTAGAGATCCGGAGATCACCTCATGCTGCTGGTATTGATATGCCGGCGCGGCGACGCTTACGATGAAACCGCTGTTGCTGGAATTCGCTGAGGCGGAGTTCACGATGAGCTGAAACTGAATTTCATGGCCGTCAGGTATACCTGGATCCAAAGAGCAGACGAAGCCGTCGAATCCGGGAGCTGTTGCAGAAGGAGGCAGATCGGGATACGCCGCCGTCGAATCCAACAGCGTTACCAAGGGATCGGAGGTGCGCAGGATCGCCTGAATATCGGTTGCCGTAGCGAGCGACCCATAATTCTTCAAAACAACGGCCAATTCCAGTGTCTCCGCCGGATTGGCGACACCGTCCCCGTCACCGGAGCTGGATCCGATCCCATCGTCATCTATGGTGAAAGAATGGTAAGCGACGAAAAGATTTTGCCCTTGCAGGGCGATTGTCCCGCGGAAAGGTCTTAGATTGAAACCCGTAACGGTGAGGTCCAGCTCGCCGGTTGGAGTGCCGTTCAAAATCAGCTCGGTGCGCCCCTCGGAATTCGTGAGACCAGAAACCGCCACCTGCCCTTCGCGATAGAGACTCACCCAGGCATTTTCGATGGGCTGACCGTTGGGATATTGCACGGTAACGGGCACCCAATTCTGGCCGGGGGAAAATGTCTCCGGTGCGATGACTTCCAGAGTCTGCGGCACTCCCAACCAGACTTCCATTCCCGGGTCGCCCGCCAGAGCATTCCAGAGGGAGAAATTGCTGACGTTGCCGGGATCGTTGGGATAATTCTGATAGAGCAACAGCTTCGCCGCAGATAGCGCGGTTCCCACATTTCTGAGATTCAGATCCAGCAACCCCCAGTAGAAACCCTGATCAATGCAGTTGTTGAAGCGGGTGTGGGTGCTGGTAGTGGCGGTGCCGATGCAGGCGACGGCGCCCCGCAGATTGGAGGCGGATGATCCGGCCACCACGAAATGCTCCATGATGGATTCGCCGTCAAACCCGCCGGTGCCGCAGGTGATGGTGGTAACGATGGGAAGTTTGAAACCGTTCGTCAGCGCGTCCGTCAACGCATTCGACCAGCCGGACATGCCGTACAGTCCGCGGTAATTGAAGAAATTCACTCCGGCATTCAGAGAAGCGGTCATCTGCCCTGTCATAGATCCGGGCATGGTGTACCACAGAGTGTCAATCTGAGTGTAACCTTCGCGCAACAGCCGGTCTTTCACCCAGCGCTTCGTCTGGATGGTGGAGATGCCGGATTGAGAGGAACCGGCGATGAGCAAAGCGCGGGTGAACCAGCTCGGTTGTCCAACATAGGGATCTTCTTCATAGTGGAAAATCTTGCTGATCATCACCGCCAACTCGTTGGTCGTGGAGGCGGGCAGACGACCGATGTTGACGTCCGCCAGAATATCATTGCCTTCCAACTGCGAATAAGGATGATCAATCCCGGAAGGACTCCAACCGGGTAAGCTGATACTGCCGTTCGTATCCCCGATTAACAGCACATAGGTCGGAGGTTCATCGCTGTTATGATAGGCATTCAGGATCAGCTCCTTGATCTGCACGGCGCTGTAGCCTGGAGGAAACGCTTGCACGGTAACTTCGAAACCCTTGCGCCGTTTCCAATCCACCAAAGTTGCAAGCAGGGAAAGCATACCAGGATCATCCGGACAGAGGATGAGGTAGGAACCTTCAGACACTTCCCAATTCTGATCGAGTCCGGGATAATTCGGAATCAATGCGGAATAGA
Organism: uncultured bacterium; assembly: GCA_964623265.1. GTDB lineage: Bacteria > Electryoneota > B3-LCP > B3-LCP > B3-LCP > CAZUTK01. Next base: position 15,539 of record CAZUTK010000001.1, read on the forward strand.
GCCTTTGAAAAGGGCGGGAGATTCGACTGGTGCGGCGAAGTTTCACGTTGCGGAGGTCTTCCCCTTCGAATCGCAAACGGATCGTCATACGGCTGCAGACCTGCAGTTCTTTGCTCAAAGGGTGATAGCGGAACGGACAGACTGCCAGGCGCATCAGCCTCAAATCCCGCAGAATGATCGGCTCGCCGAGCGAGATCATGGTTTCCGGATAGGCTCGATCCGCAGAATAAACCTCTTCATCCCGAAAAAAATCCGTCATTCGTCCATCGGGAGTCTCCTCATTCTGGAAAGGCAAAATCTCCGGTTGTGACAGGTGCAGAGTCCGCCATTCCGCGCTGACGATTTCCGCTTGGACGCCTTTCCGATCGGGGATGACAAAGAGGCGATGCACAGCAGGCAAATCCGGACGACCCACCTCCCCCCAGGAAGCGGTGGGAAAATCATCCGAGAGGGAAAGAAGCGAGTATACGCCGCGCGCTGTTTCAATCTCTTCCACGGAAACGCCCGTGATATTCAGGGTAAAGGTGACGGAATCCGCCAAGTTGATGTCGGCGTTCGGAGACGGCTGGATTTCCAGGGAGACGTCTGCGGATGATCGAGTCCAGCCGCGCTGCGCGGGATCTTCTATCAGGCTGATATGTTCAGCTTGCAAAGCTTCAACCGATAAGGCGATGCAAAGGCAGATCAACCAGAAAGACTTTAAGTTCAGGATCAAATCCATTTGCGGAGAGATTTCGCGGTATGCAGGATCGCAGGAATAGAGTAGTCTAAACGTGTTCTTTACTGCGTGTAACCCAGAGCCTTGATTTGTTCTTTCAGCAATTGATCGGCGCTAGAGCGGATCAACGTGGAACTCCGGCGCCCCGTTTCGTAGCTCTTGATATATTGCGGCGGGCGCGCCTTCAACGTGTCTTCTTGCAGGGCTTCTGTCAGGATTTTCCCATCCATATCGCGAGCGACCGGCAATCCGAAGATATAGAGCAAAGTGGGGGTGATATCCAGAACGGAAACATCTTCGAGTTTCAATCCCCGCTGAAAGTGCGGTCCGGAAGCGACGAAGACGCCGTAGAGGTGGTGATCGCCGGTGCGATAGGGCACCAGCGGGTGAGGATCGGGACCAAAGCCGTGATCGGACAGGACGAGCACATCCGTTCCGGGTTCCATCGTATTTAAGAATTCCCCTAACGTCTCATCCATATAACTGTAAAAAGCGGGGATCGCATTCCCGAATCTCTTCACATCTTCCGGCGGCACGGAATCGAAATCCTGGGGGCGATAATACTGCCAGAAGTAGTGCGAAATCATATCCATCCCTTCGAAATAAATCCCGAAAAAATCGGGGCGGAAATTCTGATACAGGTACAATCCCGCGCGGCGGAACGATTCGGAACTCGTGTACGCCATTCTGAATTGGTACATTGGATTCCAATCCACATACTCGCCTTTACTCCAATCCGCAGGCAGACCTTCGCTCCCATCCAACGACATAAAGCGGTTGACCTCTTCTTCGGTGATGCTGTCCGGCAGTCGGCAGAACTGTTCAACCTCGTTTAGCAATTCTGGGGGATACGTCTGCCCCTCGCGTAGGGATTGGATGGAAGCGCGCGGATTGAAGAGCGTATAGGTAAAGCGATCGGAAAGGATGAATCCATTCACCTTCTCCGCTGGCCAGGACGCCCACCAACCCACCATGCCGGAACTGCGTTGCGCATCCGAGAGGATGTTCCAAACGGCTTTGCATCGCCGCACGGAGCTGGTAACCGGCAGATCCGCGCTGCGTTGAAATATGGTGATCAAGCGGTAGAGTCCCAGACCGTCGGGGTAATCAATAAAGTTGTTGGGCATCCCCGCAAATTGAAAAGTGCCGAAATCCTGAATGCCGTGTTTTTCGGGTAATTTCCCGGTCGCTATGCTGGTCCAAATCAGAGGCGACTTGAGTTCCTCCAGACTGCGGAAAGGGGCGGAGACGCCATTGTCTATCAGATTCTTCAAATTCGGCATCTCACCGCGGGCGAATAGCTCCTCCAGCACAGACCACTCCGCCCCGTCCCAGCCGATCACCGCCACGCGGGCGCCGTTATCCGGCGTCGCCAGAGCTGCGGATATCTCAGACTTATCACCGATGACCGCATCGTCCGGCAGCCGTGAAACCGTGATTAAAGTAAAACTGAGAGCGAATATCAGATACACTGCAAACACCAGAAAAAACTTCGGCAGCGTGAACATCCGACTGCGTTCCGAAAGCGGATCCGGCTTGGTTTTTACGCTGCGATACAACCAGAAAGATAAAAAAAGCAGGCTGAAATAGTAAGCGAGCACCAGCCAGTTGTCAAAGTCACCCGATCGCAAATGTTGTCGGGTGAGCATTAGGAAACCGAACAAGAGTGTTGCGAGGATCAAATAAAGAGAAAGCCAGGCGACGACGAAGGCGCGGCCGACGAGAATCCTCTCGGTCAGCTTTCCGAAGAATTTCAAGACGACCCAGGAAACGATTCCCACGATAGCACCGACTATAGCATAGAGAAACACGGTGGATACCAACAGAAAGAAAATATTCCGGGCATCCGATACCAAATCGGGGTTCCAGATCACGATGCGCAGCCCGATCAGATATCCGAGCAGACCGCATACTGCGATCCCGAGCAACAGCGATAGGATCAGATCGAGTCGCTTCTCATTCTTCTTTGCCGGCATTGCATCTCATAGTTGAAATTTGCGTTGCGATCTCCGGATCAGATTCGCCGAAGTTATTGGGTGTACCCCAGTGCCTTCAACTTCTCCTTGTATCCTTGATCCAGTTCAGTTTGTATGACCGTGTGACCGGCGCGGCAACCCGTTTCGTAGGTGTCCACGCTGCCAGGCGAAAGGCTGTCCGTCATCATTTCCATCAGCGGCTTCCCATCGAAATCTTCTGCGTTCGGGAGACCCAGAAGGTGCAAAATCGTCGGGGTGATATCCAGGACACCGGCGTCTTCGATTTTGTAGCCCGCCTTGATGCCGGGTCCCGCGCAGATGAAAACACCGGGTGGAGCATTCATATGATTGTAATGCCCGGTGGGAAGCATAATTTCATCGAAGCCGTGATCGCTGACGATCATCACGACGGAATTGGGTTGCGCGGCTTCGAGGATCGTCCCGACGACTTCGTCCATATAGAGATAATAATTCACAATTAAATCACGATACCGCGTCAAATTCTTCGGGATGAGTTTATCCGGATGTTGATCCGCGAAATAGTACTTCAGGTATTGATGCTGCATGGAATCCATGCCGTCCAGATACACGCAGAAGAAGTCCGTCGGGTGATTTTCCACCAAATAACGCGCCGCCGGCGCGATGGTGGCGTCTTCCGGATAGCTGTATTTGAACATAGAAGCTTCGTACGCGATATCCAGATAGTCATAGGTGTCTATCGCGCGGAATTCCTGCAAAAACTCGGGATCTTCCACATGAATGAAGCGTCGGATTTCGTCATCCGTGAGGTCATCCGGTGAGCGCGAAAAGGATTTCAATTCTTCCAATAACTCCAAGGGATAAATGTCATAAATCGTGTCCCCTTCCCGACGCTTGAAATTTTCCATGATGTACTCTTTGTTGAAGAGACAATGATCCGTGACATTGAACCCGTTCAGCGGTGTAGCGGGATAGGAAACCCACCAGTTCAACAAACCCACGCTGACGCCATGCTCGCTCAAGATCTCCCAGATCGGCTTGGCGTCCAGAAACTGATTGGTCATCGGTGCTACAATCACCAGATGTTCCCGCATCCAGTCCATCTCCGCAGTGATCTTGGGCGTCTGAAAGCAAGGCAAGGCAAAACCTGACCAGGGAAATTTCCAGACCAGAAAGCTGGTAACTCCATGTTTTTCCGGGGTTTTTCCGGTGGAGATGCTGGTCCAGATTGCAGCGGAAAACGTGGGATACAGAGTCGCCAGTGGTCCAGAAGTCCCGTTTTCCACGAGCTTCTGCAGATTCGGAGTGCGCCCTTGTTCGAGCAGCGGATCGAGAACCTTCCACCAGAGGCCGTCTATCCCGATCAGAATGACTTTTCGGTCTGTCGGCAACGGTGTGATGGGATTCGGAGCACGGCTCTCTGCGATGACGGGTTTGGGCTGAATGAAATAGTAAACGCCCCCGATCGCTAACGCGAGTATCACGATCGCGACTTCTAAGGAATAAAAAACGCGAATGGGCAGTTTCAACAGCGCTTTCAGAAAGATGCGATATCCCAACAAAAAGAGCAGTGCCCACACCAGCGTAAAGATCAAGTCCGTCGCCTGACTGTGCTGGACCGGCAGCAGGGGATTGATGATGAAATGCTGACGAACCCATTGCCAGGAATAGTTAAAAGCGATTCCGGTCAGAAAAGCAGTGAAATAGAGCCGTGCGGGCGCGGGTCGCAGCCCGCTCGTCGCCACCAGAATGAGGATGGCGAGCAGCATCCCGCAAAACGCTCCCAATGGAGCGCGCAGGATCAAGAAGACGACGACAAAAATAAGCCAACCCAACCCCACCGGAAGTAAGACACCCCATCCCTTTGAAGGCGTTGCATTTCTTGAGATGAGCCCGCCCAAAATTCCGCAGGACAAACCGAATACGACCCCCAGGAGTAAATACATAGGAATGAAATTCAAAGCGAACAGATAAGCATAATGAAATTGGTGCGTAGCTTCGTTGATGCCGATCATTTTGAGGCTGAAGATCACCCCTACAAACAAACTGAAGAGAAAACCCGCCAGCAACGATGCACCCATATGTCGCAGAAAGCCGAAATCCTTGTTCTCCATATCCGATCACATTTTTGATATACATTATCAAAATATACGTGAAATTCCACGTGAATCAAAGGATTTTTTGCCAAAATTGAAACTAAAATCGCCGCGCTCTTGAAAAAACTCAAGGAGACAACCGATGCGCACGCAGTAAAGAAACATCCGTGAGGATTTTCTCTGCCGAATCCACGGCAATCAAATATCCATCCGAAAGCAAGACGCAGCGATTGCACAGCGCTGCGGCGGCATCCAGATCGTGCGTGGAAACGATGCGGGTGGCGGTGAGCGCTGCCAGATAGCGAATCAATTCGTGGCGCGTTGCGGGATCGAGATTTGAGGTTGGTTCATCCAACAATAAAAGACTGGGCGACATCACCAGCGCGGTGGCAAGAGCAGCGCGGCGCTTTTCCCCGAAACTCAGGTGATGCGGCGGTTTTCTTCGATGAATCAGCAGATGCAGCCTCGACAGAGTCTCCTCGACTCGCGCCTCGATCTCTGCGGGATCCCAGCCGAGATTGATCGGACCGAACGCCACGTCTTCTTCCAGCGTGGGCAAAAACAGCTGATCATCCGGATCCTGAAAGACGATGCCGACATCGCGGCGCAGTTCTCGAGCGCTGGAAGGATTCAATTCGCGACCCTGCAAAAGAATGCTTCCTTCCCCATGCAGCAGCCCCGCCAGACAGAGCAGCAGAGTGCTCTTGCCGGCGCCGTTGGGTCCGATCAAGGCGACCGATTCGCCGGGGAAAATCTGGAAACTCACATCCTTGAGCGCTGTCGTTCCATCCGGAAATGTGTAACTCAGGTGCTCGATGACAACGATCGGCGTCTTCATAATCGGCGCATCATCCATAATGCAAATAAAATTCCGAATCCGATGAAGAAGGAAACGACATCTTTGCCGGTAAGCCGCCGTGCCGGTTTTCGTTTGTATTCCCCGCTCCAAGCGCGCGCCGCCATTGCTCGCGAAACCCGTTCCGCACGACTATACGACCGCAGGAACAGCATTCCGACGATCTTGCCGAGGAGATCCGCCTGAACGAACCACCTTCCCCCGAAGTAGCGCGAGTCCCGTGCTCGGGACATCCGCTCGGCTTCATCCCAGAATAAATAGAGGTAACGGTATAGAAAGGCGAGGAGCAGGACAAGAAGCGAAGGCATTCGCATCCAGCTCAACACGCGCAATAGACGATCGAAGGGGGTTGTATTGATCAATAGAATCATCAGGCTGACTGCGAGCCAGGAACGCAGCAGCAGAGCCGCCGCTCGATGCAATCCCTCGTTTGTTAGTGCAAAATTGCCATAATTCCAGATGGGTTCCGATAAGGACGGAGTCGTAAAAGCCAATGAGACCGCCGCCAATCCGGAAAACGGCAACACGACCGCGGAACGCAGCAGCCAGTAATCCAGCGGTATCCCTGCGAAAACACAGAGGACGATCACCATCAGTAGAAGGGCGATGATGAAGCCGGTTCCAAGATCAGGAAGCGACGCGATTAATAAGATCAAAGCGATTATAAACAGAAACTTAAAGCGGTCGTCAAGCCGGTGGAGAACGCTGTCACCGCGGGCATACTTGTCCAGGTAGGAGTGATGCACGGTTTATTTTCTGCGGATGAGAAGATAGAGGCTGAAGGGAAGAGCAAAGCAGATCAGAGTGCCGAGAATCCCCGTCAGAGCAGTGGAGATCTGGCTATTTGACACTCCAGGGATCTGATATTCCGGAAAAGGCGAAACGATGATCGGCTTCGAAACCGCTTTATGTTCGAATCTCAGCTTCTGCGAAACCCACTCCAAGCCATCCGGCAGAGGAGAAGCAAAAGGCGCCAGCAAGGCTGCGAGGAGGATCGGAGTCAGAAGGAATGGAGCGAACTTTCGCATGATCAACGTCAATATTTCGGCAGATCCATGATTTCAGGCCGCACTCTCCAGATCACCATCAACGCCGTGGTGGTGATGGCGGCTTCCCCGATGCCGATCAGCCAGTGCACCCCCAGCATCGCCGGCAGGCCGACGGAAAGCCGAATTGTCCCGGAGATCGCCAGCTCGAATGACGCGAATGCAGCGGCGGTCATAATGCTAAACCACGAAGCCAGGGCGTAGGCGACTGGTCGGGTGCGATCCCCCCAAAAGAGCAATCGAAAGAAAAAATAGAAATAGGATCCCCCTACCGATCCCACCAGCGCCATATTGAAGATATTCGCCCCTAATGCGGTGATGCCGCCGTCTTGAAACAGCAGGCATTGCACAATCAGCACGAGGGAAATTGCGATGAAGCCGGTCCAGGGTCCCAGTAAAATGCAAGCGAGTACTCCCCCCATGAAATGGCCGGATGTGCCGCCGGCTATGGGAAAATTCAGCATCTGCGCCGCAAAAATGAAGGCGGCTGTCACGCCGATCAACGGAATGCGCTCTTCGATCTTCCCGCCTCGAAAACGCCGGATGGATCCAATCAGGAAAAGACCGGAAACCACCGACAAACTCACCCAGGTTTTAGTATCCAAAAAACCATCGGGAATATGCATAAAGCCCTCGAGGTGACGCGATGCCGTTGAAACGCGGTTACTCACCGGCAGATGAAATTTCTTTCAGACTGGAGCCTGTGCTTCGGATCTAGGATCGAGAATTCGCATCGGACGCGTATCGCGGTCAGCGATTTACATGCAATCAGGAATCAAAGTCGTCCGCACAAATCGCGCATTTCAACGGCGCTTCTCCTTTAAGACGGCGTGCGCCGCAGCCAATCGGGCGATGGGCACGCGGTACGGCGAGCAGGAGACGTAGTCCATACCGACTTGGTGGCAGAATTCGACCGAAGAAGGTTCGCCGCCGTGTTCACCGCAGATGCCGACTTTCAAGTTTTTCCGCGTCGCCCGCCCCCGTTCGATGCCCAATTTCACCAGTTCGCCGATGCCTTCTTGATCCAACACGTTGAAAGGATCCGTCGGCAAGATCTTCTTCTCGATATAATCCGGGACGAATCCACCGATGTCGTCGCGCGAAAAGCCGAAACCCATTTGCGTCAGATCGTTCGTTCCGTAGGAGAAGAATTCCGCCGTTTTAGCGATCTTGCCCGCAGTCAACGCCGCGCGCGGAATTTCGATCATCGTGCCGTAGAGGTAACGGATCGCCTTGACTTTATATTTCGCGCAGACTTCCTCGTAAATTCGATCCACGATGGCTTTCTGATGATCGAGCTCTTCAACCATCCCCACGACCGGCACCATGATTTCCGGCAGAATTTTTTTACCTGCCTTCGTCAGTTCCACCGTCGCTTCGAAGATGGCGCGCACTTGCATCTCGGTGATTTCCGGATAGGTAATTCCGAGACGGACGCCGCGATGCCCCATCATCGGATTGGTCTCATGCAGCAGATCCGCGCGCTTCTTCAGCTCTGCGGCGCTGATCCCCAAGCTCTTCGCCAATTCCGCCCGCTTATCCGCTTCCTGCGGGACGAATTCATGCAGCGGCGGATCGAGGAGCCGGATCGTGACCGGCAAACCGTTCATCACTTCCAGCGTCGCCTTGACGTCCTTCTTCACATAGGGGAACAACTCAGCCAACGCTTTGCGTCGCTCCTCCTCGTTCCCGGACATAATCATCTTGCGCAAAAAGAAGAGCGGCTTATCGGAATTCTTGCCGTAGAACATATGTTCCGTGCGGAACAACCCGATGCCTTCCGCGCCGAATTCCCGCGCTTTCGCGGCGTCTTCCGGGGTATCGGCGTTGGTGCGCACCTTCAGCCGCCGGAACTTATCCACCAATTTCATAAATTGCTGGAAGCGCGGATTTTTCGTGGCGCTGATCATCGGGAGTTCGCCGGCGTACACATAGCCTCTCGTGCCGTTCAAAGTGAAGACATCCCCTTCCTTGAAGGTTCTTCCGTTCACTTTGACGATCTTTTTCACTGCATCCACTTCCAGAGCTCCGCAGCCGACGATGCAACACTTTCCCCAGCCGCGAGCCACCAGAGCGGCGTGGGAAGTCATCCCGCCGCGGGCGGTCAGGATCCCCTGCGCTGCGCGCATACCCTCAACATCTTCGGGATTGGTCTCTTCGCGCAGCAGGATGACCTTCTTCCCCTTTTGCGTCCAGGAGACGGCGTCCGCCGCGCTGAAAACGATCTGTCCGCTGGCGCCGCCTGGTCCCGCCGGCAATCCCCGGGCGAGCACCTGCGCTTTCTTCTCCGCCGTCGGATCCACAACGGGATGCAGCAATTCATCCAGCTGATGGGGCGCCAGGCGAAGCACCGCCTGCCCTTCGTCAATCAGCTTCTCCTTCAGCATATCCATCGCCATATTCAACGCCGCCGTCCCGTTGCGTTTGCCAACGCGGCATTGCAGCATCCAGAGCCGCCCTTCCTGAATGGTGAACTCGATATCCTGCATATCGCGATAGTGCTTCTCCAGAATCGTGCGGATTTTGTCCAGCTCCTGATAAACTTTCGGCATCGCTTTCTGAAGTGAAGGGAGGTGTTTGTTCTGCTCGTTTTTCGTATCCTCATTCAACGGCGACGGCGTGCGGATTCCCGCCACGACATCTTCGCCCTGAGCATTCACTAGCCACTCCCCGTAAAATTTATTTTCGCCGGTGGCGGGATTGCGCGTGAAGGCGACGCCGGTGGCGGAGTTATTCCCCATATTGCCGAAGACCATCGCCTGCACGTTCACGGCGGTGCCCCAATCGTCGGGGATGCCTTCGATCCGGCGATACGATACAGCGCGTTTCCCGTTCCACGAAGCGAAAACCGCTCCGATGCCGCCCCAGAGCTGATCTTCGGGATTATCCGGGAAATCGTTCTTCAATACGTCTTTCACGCGTTTTTTGAACTGATCGCAAAGCACGATCAAATCCTCTTCCGTCAGGTCGGCGTCCGATTGGTAGCCCTTTTTCTCTTTCACCCGCTGGAGCAGATCATCCAATTGCTTGCGGATGCCTTTGCCTTCTTCCGGCTCGATGCCGGTGGCTTTCTCCATCACGACATCGGAATACATCATGATCAGACGGCGGTAGGCGTCATACACAAAGCGGGGATTCTTCGTCTTGGCGATCATCCCCGGGATGGTTTTCGAGCACAAGCCGACATTGAGCACGGTTTCCATCATGCCCGGCATAGAGGATCTGGCACCGGAGCGCACGGACACCAGCAGCGGATTTTTCGGATCGCCGAATTTGGCGCCCATGATCTTCTCGACTTTCGCCAACGCCGCTTCCACTTGAGCTTTCAGCTCTTTCGGATAGGTTTTCTTCTGCGCGTAATAATAAGTGCAAACTTCCGTGGTGATGGTGAACCCGGCGGGAACCGGCAGCCCCAGATTCGCCATCTCAGCGAGGTTGGCGCCTTTGCCGCCCAAGAGGTTCTTCATCGCGGCGTTGCCGTCCGCCTTGCCGGCGCCGAAGCTGTAAACGTATTTCTTCGCCATAGAATATCTCCGTTGTTTCCTTTATTTCTAACGAAATGCAAAACTCCGCGTTTCTATTTTTTTCGCTTTTTCAAATTCGTTGAATCAGCGTCTTCTTGTGATTGATAAAATGCCTGATAGACTTCCTGCAACGGAACGTCTTTCTCAAGAGCGACTCTTTTGCAATCCTCGAATTCCGGTGCGCGACGCACTTTCCCCCGCCAGACGGATTCCTTCCCCTGTATGCGACCCAGCGATGTCGAAAGCTGAACTTCCCGCCGCGCCAACTTCAGGCGTTCCACGCGGGTTACCCGTACACCGAGGGTGGTGGTTTCCCGGTAAAGGATATCCAGCATCCGGTCGCGCAGTTCCAGCGGACAGAGACAGCAAAGCACCGTGCCGGGACGCCCTTTCTTCATAATGATCGGCTGAATATACGCATCCATTGCGCCGGATTCCAACAACTTTTCCATCACATACGGATAAATTTCGGGATTCAGGTCGTCAATATTCGTTTCCAAGAGCCATGCAAAATCGGACTCCTGTGATTCCGGAGCTTCCAGCAAGAAAGCGCGCAGCACATTGGGGAGCTCCGCAATCTCTTTCGTGCCCGCACCATATCCTGCTTTCATCAAAACCCAGTGCGCCGGCACAGGTGTGAATTGCGCCAGAGTCTTCAGAATCGCCGCGCCGGTGGGGGTCGCCAATTCGGTTTCGACGCCGGTCATATACAGCGGCGATCCGCGCAGGATCTCCAGAGTCGCAGGCGGCGGCAGCGCCATCATGCCGTGGCTGCTTCGAGCCATGCCGCTGCCCACACCCAAAGGACTGCTGAAAATCTTCTCGACGCCGAGCAGTCTCAGTGCGATGCAACAACCCACGACATCCACAATGGCATCCACCGCACCGACTTCGTGGAAATGTACTTTCTCCGGCGTGGTCTGATGCACCGCCGCTTCGGCACAGGCGAGCGTCCGAAAGATCTCCTTCGAAGATGACTTGACCGCTGCATCCAGATCACTGTCATCAATGATTCGTTCAATCTGATGCAGGTGACGTTCGGGTTGGGGTTCCAGACATTGGACGATGACCTGCTGGGCGGCTATGCCGTGCCGTTTAGTCCGCTGAAATTCGATCTCATATCCGCCGATGGATAGCTTCTTCAGCTGATTCAGCCAGGCTTCGCGGTCAATGCCCAGGTCCAGCAGCGCGGAAAGAATCATATCGCCGGAAACACCGGAATAGCAATCGAAATAGAGAATTTTCATCTTAAAATCCATTAGACATGTATTGCTCGAGATGTGCGACGATGCGCTCGGTCGCGCCGGCGCCGTTCCGGACAAAATCGCAGGAAGCCTGCGCGGCGGCTTCCCAATTCCGCGTCTCATCCAACAACAGCTTCAGCTTTTCTTCCAGCTCTTGCGAAGATGCGATCGCCCAGGCGCCGCCTCTCTGGACCAATCCGGCCGCTTCATGTGACATATAATAATTCGGCCCGAAAAAAAGAGGCAATCGGTATGCCGCCGGTTCCAGCACGGAGTGCACTCCCTTCCCGAACGCCCCCCCGACATACGCCACCCAAGCCAACCGATAAAGCGATGCCAGCACCCCGACTTTATCTACGACATAGACATCGGATGCCTGTTGTTCTCCGTTGAGTTTAGTGTACAGGGAATACGACAAGCCATATCCTTCGAGATAATCCTGCGTATCCGAGAGAAACTCGTCTTTCGGTTCGTGCGGCACGAGGATCAGGCTCAGGTCGGGATATTCTCTCTTCAACTTCGCGAAGACGGGAACTACAATCCGTTGATCCGCACCCCAGGTGCTTCCGGCGACGATGACGCGGTGAGATTTCAGTTTCTCCTCAAGCAGCGTCGTTTCGGCGTTCACGATCGGAGCGCGCGCTCTTTCCAGCGTGCGGTCATAACGGGAATCACCGATTACGTGAACGCGGGCGGGACTGACCAGCTGCGCAAAGCGCAAAGCGTGATCATCACCGACGGTCAGAATTTCGTCAATCTCGCGCAGGAAACTGCGGTTAAAACATCGTGACAACGGTTTAAGCCGACGAGTTCGGGAATGCAGATTGGCGTTGATCCAGAAAACGGGGATGTTGCGCGAGGAAGCCGCCCAGACCATATTAGGCCAAACGTCATGTTTGACGATGAGAAACGCCGCCGGGTCGAGGATTCGAAAGAAACGTCTGGCGGAACGCAGATCATCGAAAGGCAGATAGCTGTACGATTCCACCTCTTCGGCTTTCTTCAATAATTTCATGCCGGATGGGGAATAGCAGGTCACATGGACTTTGAGCGCCGGGAGATGTTCCTTAATCCTGGCTATGACCGGTCGCGCCGCCTCGAATTCGCCCGCAGAAGTGCAGTGAATGACGATGAAACGCCGACCCGCTTCCAATTTCGATCCGGCATCGCGCAGCGAGGAGAATAAACCTCGACGTTCGCGGATCCCGTCTCGTACTTTAGGGAGAAACAGCCTAGCGATTTCCATCGCCGCGAAGAGCAGCGGAATGATGACAATGTTGTAGAAATAAAACCAGAACCATCCGCGAACCGCTTCGCTGCGCCGCACTTCGTCCCCTTCACGATGTGAGCTTGTCTGTGACGGCATAATGCCGGTCACGCGGATTTCCTCATTCGATTTCAAATTGCCTCGACGAAATACAGTTTCCCTACTCGCAGAACGCACTGCGGCATGAAGCCGGCGATCATCAGGTGATCGCGGATGCGTTTTTCACTGTAAAAAAAGACCGGGCAACCCAAAATCGCCAGACGCAATCTGCGCACCGGCACACGCCAGGTATCGGCGCGCGGAAAGGTCATAATCGCTTTACCGCGCGTCAAACGGCGCAGTTTGATCAGGAGATGACGATCTTCTCTGACGTAATCGAAGAGCCCCACGGCGATGACGTAGTCGAAGGCTTCTTCCGTATTCCACTGCATCAGATCCGCGCAGATGAAATCGCAGCGATCCTCCAGCTTCAGTTCGTGCGCGGCAGAACGAGCGCGCTCGATCATGGCAGGCGCGAAGTCAACACCTACCACGCGACTGGCTCCGGACTGCGCCAGTGGAAAGCAGAACCTGCCCGTACCACAGCCGGCATCTAATACAGTCTTCCCTTCAATGGGGCGACAGGCTTGCAGGGTGAGCTTCATCCTCGCCTGCATATCCCAGCGCAGCCAGTGATCCAGCAAGCGGCTGAATGCGCTTTTCCTGCCGGTATAGATGGAATCGAATTGCTCTGCTGTGCGCTCAAAATAGCGCTGCACTCGATCGGGATCCGGATTCATAGATGTTCACGGCAGGGACAAAATCTGAAGTCCTGCAGCAATCGGGCGAACTTCTCGCGGTTGATCTCGAGATTCACATAATGTTTGAAGCGTCGGGAAGGGTTCACGCTGATGCGGGGCTGTTCCGGATCGAATTCCCAGGGATGAACATAAACCATTATCGGCACGCCCCGCCGGTTCCAGGTTTTGATTCCCCAATGCGTCAGCCAATACGGATAGAGCCGAAAAAAGCCCCCCCCTGCGAAGGGGATGTGGTCGAATAGAGGTAAATAAGCCTGCGGGAAAAGCTGCATCGTTCTCCCGTTGGAGGTGTCACATTTCTGAGGTCCGGGATTGGGATGCGCCCACGGAAATCCGCCGGCGCGGAAATATCGCGCAGAAAGGCTGGCATCGTAAACTAACCCGCATTCCCGGACGATGTCCCACGCCCAGGCAGTCTTCGGCGTGATCGAGAAAGAGGGCGCGCGATGGCCTAAGATTTCCTCTATCCCTAGATCTTTCAACAGCTGCAAGGTCTTCTGAATATCCGCTTTAAATTCCTCGGGCGTCAGTGATTCGATCCATCGGTGAGCGTATCCGTGCACTCCGATTTCATGACCCTTGCGCGCAATTTCCCTGACCCAATGGGGATATCGTTCCGCGATCCAGCCCAACACGAAAAACGTCGCCTTCACCTGGGAACTGTCCAGAATCTGCAGCAGCCACTCCAAGCCTCGCTGAAAGCGGATCTCGTAGCGATCCCATTCGGAATAGGGGATCAACCCCTTGAATCCCTCAACCTGAAAGTAATCCTCAATGTCAACCGAAAGGACGTTTACGACTTCATTCGATTGTGAATCGCGCTCTTCACTCAACCTATTTTATTCCTATTTCATACCTATTCATAACGAAAACTAAAAGACAATTGCAATGCAGCCTCATCAAGCTCCGATGAAACGATGGTAGAGGGATCTGGCTCGACTCGGATCCGAGACGCCTTTGATGAAAGCGCGTCCGTCCGCAAACAGGTAAATCTCTATTTCCGCGCCCTTCAGATGCAGAAGATAATCGGTCAGTTTGCATTCGAAGTTATCTTTCAGCTTCTCCCGCAGTAATTCCAGATCCAGCTTTGTCGTCCGCTGCGGCGACAGATGAACCATATCCCGTCCGCACTGTTTATCGGCTTGCAGACCGCTCTTTTTCTGGAGGAAGCTGAACTCCCTGCGTTGACAGGTCGGGCAATCCGGACGCAATGCCACTTCAAGGCGTCGCTGCGCCATCTTCGTGTGATCTACTTCAAAGAGGCTGCCGTCTGCATTCTGTCCCAGCAGAATCCGCAGGGCTTCACTGCACCCCAGCGCAACGATGCTCTGCGCGGCGGCAAGCCAGACGCCATCGGTTTCGCAGGTGGGCAGGCTGCCCGCCGGGGGCGGTTCGTCCAGGAAACAGCGCAGGCAGGCGGTTTTCCCAGGTAAAATTGCTTTCATCAAGCCGGAGTAGCCCAAGACGGCGGTGTAAATCCAGGGGATCCCGCGTTGGACGGCAACATCGTTCAACAGGAAGCGGGCATCGAAATTATCCGTCGCATCGCAGATCAAATCCGACCCTTGCAAGAGCTCTTCCGCATTCCCAGGATGGAAATCGCGGACAACCGCATGAATCCGGCAATTAGAATTTGTTCTCTCCAGATGCAGCTTCGCCGCGACCGCCTTGGGAAGCATCTGCCGCGCATCTTCTTCGTCGAATAAAACCTGCGACGCCAGATTCGGCTCTTCCACAATATCGCGGTCAATGATGGTCAGTTCCGCGATGCCCATCCGCACCAGATTCAGCGCATAGATGCACCCTAACGTTCCGCAGCCGAGCAAGGTGACTCGAGCTGCAGAAATTCGGGACAAACCTTCCGCGCCGAATCCAGCGAGATGGACCAATCGGGAGTAGCGAACGGTATCCATCGTTCAATCGCAAATCAGGGATTCGGGAAGATTCTGCCGTCAATCTTCGCGGACAGCAATTCGCCGTCCCCTTCCGGCATCTGGAACTTCACGGCTCCCACGCCCCGAGCAAACCACCAGCGCGCTTCTCCTGCCAGATACGGTGTATCCGTCGAATCTATGTAAGTATAGGTTACTTTCTCTCGGAGGCAAGCAAGGAAAGACCCAGCCGGAACTTGAACATCTTCAATGCCTTCCATGACACAATCCACTCGGATGCGAAGCCTCGTCTTGCGGGCATCCTCGCGAATTTCATATCCTTCGTGAGTGTGGATCTGGCCAGCTTTTCCGGAAAAAGGTGAAGCGATGATGGGCGGATCGAATGTGATTCTGGGCCAACCCAACTGCGAAGCATCAAATTCCTTCCACCAGATGTTTTTCGCCTTTTTTAGGTACACCTCCCGGATCAGCGGCGCATTGGAACTATCCCGATACATGACGAGGTATTCCCACCCGCCATCCGCTTCCCACGTGGAATCCACGGACATTTTCATAGACATCCCCGCGTATCGGTATTCATTGCCCGGTGCGAATGAATTGTAGTCCGCGCCGTTGAAGGGTGGTGCCGAACAACCCACGATCAGCCATAAGAAACAAAAAGCGCCGAGACCGCTCAGGAGAATGTTATCCTTTTTCGATGGTTTCATCAACGGTTTTTCCAGACCGGGATTCGCTTGTTCAGATATGCGGCGATGCCTTCGCGCGCATCTTCGCTCAACATCAACTGATTTAAGAAGAGATCTTCCAAATGTCGCAGCGCTCGATCGAATGGGAGCAGTCGGACTTCATCCACGGCGCGATGATTGAAGCGCAAGCTTGCGGCGCTGTTACGGGAAATCTTTTGTATCATCTCCTGCGCCGCATTGTCGAATTCGGCGCTTGAATACACATGATTCACGAGGCCGATCCGCGCGGCTTCCTGCGCCGAAATGGTCTCGCCGGTCAACATCAATTCCAACGCCCGATTGCGCCCCGCGATCTGAGGCAGGATGATGGCGGCGGTCGGGGCGAAGAGTCCCATACCGATTTCCGGCACTCCGAAAACGGCGGTCTCATCCGCAAGCACGATATCGCAGAACAGCGCCAGTTCGAAGCCGCCGCCCAACGCAGGTCCTCTCACCAGAGCCAGGGAAGGGACACTTAGCTGATTTAAATGTTCGATGACGTGATTGAATGCATTCAACATCTCCACCACTTGATCCGGCTGGTAAGCCTCCGCGGCGATGCCTGTGGAAAAGGTTTCTCCTTTCGAATCGAAGACCACCAGTTTCAGGTCCGGATCATCGCGGAAAGGATCCAGAA
>CAZUTK010000001.1:32325-93465 GCA_964623265.1 uncultured bacterium
ATAGTGGGATCCAGCGTGTTCAGCGGCGGATTTGCCATTGTGATGCGCGCGACGCCATCCCGGAACGAATATTGTATGCTCTGCTTCACAGGTCAGCCTCTCTTTCATTCCAGTTATTCGCGGTGGAAGGGCAGCAGCGCAATTCACCCCTGCCGTTTCCCGATCCGATTTCCAGAAGGGTCTTATTGATTTCCCACGATGGTGATCGTGCAAAAATTCCAGGCGAGGGTGTCAAAATCCACATCCACCACATATGCGAAGATTGTGTCCACGACGTTATCGCCTGGTCCATTGTACAGATACCAGACTTCAGGATTCAATTTGGAGACTGCGGCGGTGTCAATGTAGCTGATATCATTGTTCACGTTGAAGAAACCGTATCCCGATGAGCTGCTGAACAGAGTCATTCTGCTCTGCAAAGCCTTAAATTCATTCGGCAGCGTCGGCGTGAGATAGATCTGCGCGTTCTGCGTCTTCGCGATCTGCGGCGGCAGAGCGTTCATACTGAAAACAGGAAGATAGCCTCCGTCTGGACCGGAAGGGCTTCGAGAGGCGCATCCCCAGCACCCCTGGCCTACCACAAGACACAACCCAATCAGCAGTTTCGTGGAGCGAGTCATGGGTGCAGAATCGTCACGATGACGGTATCTATGGCGATCGTGTCCTGAACGCTGTTCGGTGCGTGAACGAAAATCGTGTCCAAGTCTGCGGTCACGCTGTTAGGATTGTAATAGATGGGCGGATACGTGCCGGTGGCGGCGGTATCCGATGACGACACGGAAGTCGTGTAACTGGATTGCTGACCGGATGTCGCTCGGATTTTGATCACTTGACCGCTCACGAGCGAATCCCCATAGCGGAAGAAACAGTGAACGATGCCTGTACCTCCCACGGCGACCGCCGGTGGCTGGATGAAGGCTTCGAGGGAATAGATCGCAGCGCCGGAACCGCCGGTCGGCGAAGTCGAACATCCCACCGCCCAAATAAGACTCAGAAACGGGAGGGTCCCGTACCAGATAACCGTCAAAAGCCGTTTCATACCCGCTCCTTTCATTTGGATTTGATCTGCAGCATCGTTTTCGCCTTGAACAAGGAGAATATGGGCGCCAGACCGTCCAACACTCCCGGTTATTCGTTCCGGCGATGTTCGGAATCGCTCTGATTGCGCTTGATGCTCCCTTGAATCAGGTAAAAGACCAGTCCCAGCGCCAGCGTGAATCCAAGCGCCGCCCAGAAGGGGAACCCGATCAGCGCTGCACAGAGAGCCAGCAAGACAAGCGCCGCGAGAAAGATGAGATCGTCCGGAGACATAAGATTCCGCTTATATTTTTCTGCCTGCTTCGAATGCCTGTAAATTCGCTTCAGCCGTACCCTTGGGGACTCGTCGGGAAATGACTTCCCGCCAGATTTCGGCCTTGATGTCCAGCGCGAGAGAAAGCGCCCCTAATAATACTGTATTCGCCAAGCGCACGTTCCCCAACTGCTGGCTGATCCGCGCCGCATCCACCACGCGCAGGGATTTCAGCCTGACGCTCAAGATTTCCAGCGCATTTTCCGGGTACACGTATTTTTTATCCACGGCGATCGGCGGAACCAGCTGCTGGTCATTGACGATCAGGGACCCATCCGGCTTCAATTCATGCAGCCAGCGCAGTGCTTCGGCTCGTTCGAAGGCGAGGATGACATCCGCCCGTCCCGAAGGGATCAATGGGGAAAAGACCTTTCTGCCGATGCGGATGTGCGAGCTGACCACGCCGCCTCGCTGCGACATGCCGTGGACCTCGCTCTTCTTGACATCGTAGCCCGCCTGCAGGGCGACTTCCGAAAGAATCTGCGACGCCAACAGCACTCCTTGACCTCCTACGCCAACGATTAAGATATTCATCGTTGCATTCGCGCTGTGCGTTTTATTCTTCGTCGTTTTCGCTTTTCCAGCTGGCGCTGATTTCGGTTTCTTCATGCCTTTACCTCGCGTTCCTCGCGCTTCGCCGCAACCGGATGAATGCACGCCGGAGGGCAGATTTCCGAGCAGAGATTGCATCCTGTGCAAGCGTCGGCGTCAATGACCGGTATGGGCAGTCTCTTTTCCGTTTCCCGTCCGGAACGGGCGATCGCCGGGCAGCCGATTTTCAGACACACGCCGCAACCGGTGCATTCTTCCGCGACGATCATCAGCGGCTGGTCTTTCAGCTTCTTGGGAAAAAGCATGCAGGGTCGCGTCGTCACTAAGACCTTGACGCCGGGACGGGTTGCGGCGGCTTTCAAAGTTTTCAAAGTCTGATCGAAATCGTAGGGATCAAACTCCGCCGCGTAATCTACTCCCAACGCCTGCGCCAGCGCCAGGAAATTCACGGCCTTCGCATCTTCGCCCTGCAATGTCTTTCCGGTCGCGGGGTGAGCCTGTCCGCCGGTCATGGCGGTGATGCGATTATCGAGAATGATGATGGTAACTTCGGCTTTATTGTACACGGCATCGAGCACTCCGGTGATGCCGGAATGCAGAAAGGTCGAGTCCCCGATTACAGCGAAGACGGGGCGTTTCGAACCTTGAACCCGCGCCACTCCGTTCGCCATGCCGATGGAAGCTCCCATGCAGATGCAGGTATGCAGCGCTTCCAACGGCGGCAGCGCCGCCAGCGTGTAACAGCCGATATCGCCGAACACGTGCGCTCCCATCTTGCGCAATGCGTAGAATACCGAGCGGTGTGCGCAGCCGGCGCATAAAACCGGCGGGCGAGGCAAGACGGGAACGGCTTCAGCGAGATCCGAAACCGGCTCGTCAGCCAGATGCGCAGCCGCAAACCCCTTCTGCACGAGGGTGGGATTAAGCTCGCCGAACACCGGGAAATATCGCTTTCCTTCGCAGGGAATCCCCGCCGCTTTCAATCCCTCTTCGATAAAGGGTTCAAGTTCCTCCACCACTATAACCCGACTTACTCTGTCAGCAAATTTCTTCAATTTCTGCAAAGGCATCGGGTAGGAGAATCCGAGCTTGAAGAACGACGCGTCCGGCATCGCTTCCCGGGCGTGTTGATAGGATACCCCCGAAGTCACAATCCCCACTCTCCGGTCGCCCCACTCGATCCGATTCAGCGGAGTGGTTTCGGAAAACTCCTGCAACGCCCGCAGGCGCTGCAGAACCGCCTGATGACGAGGTTTCGCCCAGTTCGGCATCATGACATATTTGGGGATGTTCACTTCGAAACCGGTGACCGAAACTTCCCGCCATTCCTTCAGCACAACCGGTGTCAGCGAATGGGAGATGCGCGTCGTGACGCGCAACAGCACCGGGGTATCGAACTTCTCGCTGATCTCCAGAGCCTCCGCCATAAAATCGTAGCATTCCTGGCTGTCGGAAGGTTCTAACATGGGAATCTTGGCGAATTTGGCGTAGGTGCGATTGTCCTGCTCATTCTGCGAAGAATGCATCTCGGGGTCATCCGCGGAAACCAGCACGAATCCGCCTTTGACGCCGGTGTAGGCGAAAGTCATCAGTGGATCGGCGGCGACATTGACGCCCACATGTTTCATGCAGACCATCGTTCGGGCTCCCGCGAGCGAAGCGCCGATGCCGACTTCAAACGCCACTTTTTCGTTCGGCGACCATTGCGCCTCGACTCCGGGGAAACGATGGAAGTTTTCGAGGATTTCGGTGGAAGGAGTTCCGGGATATGCCGCGGCAAAACGGACTCCGGCGGCTTTCGCGCCGTGCGCGATGGCTTCATTGCCGGAGAGGAGCAGTCGTTGAGTTTTTGTTCGTGCCATATCGGTCCATTCCGCACCTAATAAGATGCGCGATTTTCTACCATCCGGACAAACCTCAAGGATAAAATTCGAAGAGACCCGCTTCCGGGAAACGACGGTCGGAATCAAACTTCACCAGCCGGCGAAACTGATTCGGCCGTGCGAGCATCCAGTTCACGGCAGGAGGATAAAAATCCTCTCCGCGGACCAGTTCGCCGCACTTTCGATAGCGGATACTCACTGAATGAATATCCCTCTCGGTTTTGAGGGGCCATACATTGTAAACGATCCAATCTATATGATTCTTTCGAAGTAGATTCATGAAGGAATCCTCATCCCAACCCTCATCGGTGTATGCATCCAGCAGAAACAGTCTATTCTGGAGACGCGAACCTAATAGATACAAATTCAAGGCTTCGAAATTCAAACAAAGAATGTTCTTCGGTTCCGATTCCCCGTTTTCGGCGATCCACGTGTAGATCGGGGGATGATATTCCCGTATGTGTCGCGTCCTTAATTCCGGATAATGAACATACAAAGGAGTCAGGATCAGAAGAGCCGCCACCACAGCCCCGGCCATAATAACTTTGATTCCTACCTTGCTCCTCGCTTCAATCGAGAGAAAGCGATTCATATGATTTCTACAAAGTAAAATGATAGCAGTAACCACGGCGCCGGAAAACAGCGCCCATGCCAGCATCCAACGATGAAAATAGTGATAGAATGAGTAATTGGGAAGCAGAAAGCCCAGCAAGAGCAGCGAACAACAGAGGATGACCCATATCCACCCTACTGACTTGTTTTTCAAGCGCCCGGATATTTCCAAAACTCCCAAAGATGTCCCAACCGTCATCAAGAATATCCCTATGACATAACGACTGTGCTGGATCCAAAAAGGATATACGGCGAAACCAGCATACATCAAAATCGCTCCCATGGCAACGGCTTTGATCGTCCGCGATTTTGACGAATACCGATGAGATCGCCAAATCAGCCAGAATCCCGCCGCCAGTGCAATCATCGAAATCGAAACGCTGAACAGGGGAAGACTTCGCTTCTGAATCCAGAAAATAACTGTGTGATAAAACTGGGGGATTTTTGCGCTTTTCCAGATCGACGATTCGATTTCAGGCGTTAAGAAAGGGATCGGAGAGGGATAGATCGGCGATCCAGTGATAATCCAATTGCGAAGATATGCAAATCCACCCAACAAAATCCCGCAGACGAGGAATAATCCTACGAATTGCAAGACGGTAACTCTTCGATGGTCTTGATCCTGATACCTGCTGATTTCATACAAAGAATACAGGAAAAGAAAAAAGATGCCCGGCAAGAACGAAATCGCCAGATATTTTGTACCCAGGAAGATCCCGAACGCAATCCCCAGCAGGATAGTTCTGGAAATCGTTTTCATCTCAATGAAATGCAAGAAATAGTAGAACACCGCCAAAATTGAAAAGATGAAGACTTCATCCACGCCGAAATTTAGGATTCCACGCATCATAGTCCAAGGCATCACCAACGGCAGGAATGAAAATAAATAGGCACGAGGAGCGCTTACATCCAGCTTGCGAAGAATCCCGTAGAAGGTCAGCATTATGAGCAGCACGAACGGGATTTCGTAGATGCGCATGAAAAACTCGTCGCGAAACGGGAGTAACGTCCAGATCGCTAGGAGATTGCCGTTCAAAGGATAGAAAAAGTTATCATATTTCAAGTGCTGAATATAGTCTATTAAAGAACCGGATTGTTTTACCAACACTGCGATCGGAAAATGGTAAAATATATTGTCAATGAAAACCGGCGGAGTCTGCAACGAAAGCGCCGATAAAACCGCGCTTACAAAGACCACTACATATGACATCGTTCGCGTGAAACGATCATACAGGAAAAGTTCCCAGATGCATTTGCAGTATAGGACGATTTCGTCGAGAATTGAGCTAAAAGCAGAAAAGTTTGGCGAAGAGCGGGTGATGACGAGGACGACGATTGTCGTCAGAAGGATTTCACCCAGAACGAAAAGGAATGTCAGCAGTTTTAAAGAACCGGCGATGGTCTCCTGTAAGATGATCTGGACAATGCTCAGCAAAAAAAGAATGGAAAATCTTTCGCTGACGCGATTCGTGTAAAAGAAAGCTCCCAGCAGACGAAAAGAGTTGTACCAGATCAGCAGGTTCGCGCCGAGAAAAATGAAGAAGGACGCGATAAAATGAAGCGATATCGTCAGCGTGTCATCCATGAACGATGGTCGGTTGCCTTCGGATTCTATGTGAACGCCGCCAAACCGGTCAATTCCTGCCCCAGAATCAGCGTGTGAATATCGTGTGTGCCTTCATAAGTGAACACCGATTCCAGATTGTTCATATGGCGGATGATGTTGTAGTCGTCGCAGATGCCGGATGCTCCCAAAATATCGCGGCAAACTCGCGCGATCTTCAACGCTGCTTCAACATTGTTGCGCTTCGCCATAGAAATAGCCGCGGGCTTGGCTCTGCCGCGATCCATCAACTGCCCCAACCGCAGACAGAGGAGCTGCGCGTTGGTGATGTCGGTCCACATTTGCGCCAATTTTGCCTGCACCAATTGAAATCCGGCGATAGGCCGGTCGAACTGGATGCGGGTGCGGGCGTATTCCAGCGTCTCTTCGAAGCAGGCTTGAGCGGCTCCGATCGCACCCCAGGCGATGGAATAGCGCGCCTGATTCAAACACATCAGAGGCGCCTTCAATCCCCGCGCGGCGGGCAATTCATTCTGAAGCGGAATCCGACAATCATCGAGATGGATTTCGCTGCTGACGGATACCCGCAGCGACCATTTGCCGGTAATTTCCGGCGCCGAGAACCCCGGAGTTCCCCTCTCAATCAGAAATCCCCGGATTTGATCCTCTTCGTCCTTCGCCCAGACCAGAGCCAGATGGGCGATGCCGGCATTGGTGGACCAGCGCTTGACGCCGTTCAACACCCAGGAATCGCCGTCTCTGCGGGCGCGGGTGATGATGCCGCCGGGATTGGATCCGAAATCCGGCTCCGTCAGCCCGAAACACCCGATGATTTCACCTTTCGCCATCAGGGGAAGCCACCTGTCCTTCTGCTCCTGACTCCCGAACGTCAGGATCGGATACATGCAGAGCCCGTTCTGGACGGACATGAAGCTGCGAAAGCCGGAGTCCGCGCGCTCCAGTTCCTGAGCAATCAAACCGTATGCGATGTAATTCACTCCGGCGCAGCCGTAGCCCTGAATCGTGGATCCCAGCAGACCCAGATCCGCCATCTTGGGGATGAGTTCGGTCGGGAAGCGGGCTTCCCGGTTCCATTGGCGGATTCCGGGCATAATGTGGTCTTTCACGAAGGCGCGCACCGTATCCCGCACGGCGAGTTCGTCCTCCGTGAACAAAGACTCGATCTCATATAGATCCGGGTAATTCATCCGCGTTCAACCACAGGATTTTCCATACAATTGAACAGAATGCTTCGGAATTCTTCACCGAATTCACACTGCGGGCGGCTGCATACCATATTCCGCCCATTCTTCCAGCGCAGGTCCATAAACGCCGGGCACTTTCAATCCCGCCTGCCGCATCAATATCGTCATCTGACCGCGGTGATGAATTTCGTGGAGGATCAAACCCATCAAGGATTCACCGCGCTTCCAGCGCTCGCCGTACATCTCATCCTCGACCGCTAGGGTGGAATCCGTCCACTTTGATTGAACCTGTTCTAAAAGCGTTCCGGCAACTTGCTGATAGGCTCGAAAGATCTCCCCCGCTCGCTGGGGAACCGGATCTGTGTGCTGGGCTCCCTTGAATTCCAATCCGGTTCTGCTCATCATTTCGGGGATGGTCGTGACGACGTGCCACGCTATGCGTCCCAAGGTGCGATTGCCGGGGACGACTAGACGATCCAGCGATGAATCGGTCAACTGATTCAGGATCTTTTGCGTGGCGGCGGATTCTCTGAGCCAGAGGGTTTCGAATTCTGAAATGGTGTGAATCATAGAGCAACTCCATGGTTTCAGGAGCACCGTCAGGTGGATGTCCTGACAGAGCCGCCATTTTCTTTCTTCTTCAGACCCCGAGTAAGTTTCTCGCTTCCTCCATCACGTCCGCCCGGTTTACGCTGAACGAAATCCTCTAAACCTCTCACGATGGGCGTTTGGTGAATACTCTTGTGAAGGTCGCCAGGGACGTTCACTAAAACACGAACCGCTATTAGTATGGTTTCATAAAAAATTCGCCCGTACCTCCGTAAGGTTGGCTCTCAATGAACCGTAAGAGTCCGCTTGTGGTAGCTTAAATCCGTTTTCGCTCATCTATATTGTTTTCTTACTCTGAAGCAAAAGGATCGCCAGAGCAATGGAATTCACCCGCGAATCCGCGGGTTCGTAACGCGAATTCAGGATGATCGGGCTCTTTCCGCCGATCACCAGTCCGGCGGACGGCGAATTCCCGTAAAGCATAATGGTCTTATATAAAGTGTGACTGGCTTCAATCGTATTCGTTATGACGATATCCGCTTTGCCGGCGACTTCGCCGCAAACTTTCTTCTCCCGGGCGACCACTTCGAAAAGCGCCACATCGAAAGAGAGCGGTCCATCCACGATGCAATCGCCGAATTGTCCTCGGTCGGACATCTTCGCCATGACGGCACCTGTG
The DNA here is from genome assembly GCA_964623265.1 of uncultured bacterium. Classification (GTDB taxonomy): domain Bacteria; phylum Electryoneota; class B3-LCP; order B3-LCP; family B3-LCP; genus CAZUTK01. The sequence continues at coordinate 40,721 of CAZUTK010000001.1, forward strand.
ATCGCCGTCGCCATTCCGGGATAGACCAGTTCAACGCCGGAAAGCAGCGCCACGCGCGGCTTCTCTATGCCCAAAGCCCGCGCTGTGCAGACGGCATTCGCGATGATGTCCGGCATAATCTCCAGATTGGGTGCGACGTTGATCCACCCGTCGCTGACGATCAGAAACCGCCCCAGTGCTTGGGGATGAAACACGCCGACGTGCGACCAAACCCGCCCGCTCTTGAAGCCCAGACTTTCCTGAGCGACGACGAAGAGAAATTCGGACGAGGCGACAGCACCGCGCATCAACAAATCCGCTTCCCCGGCTACCACCAGTCGAACTGCGCCGGCGACTGTTCGCTGAGGATTTAGATCATTCACAATTTCGTATCGAGAACTATCCACACCGGCGGCTTTTGCGGCGTTCTTGATCTTGCCTGAATTGCCCAGGAGCACAGGCACAATCAAGCCCAGATCCACTGCCATCTGAATGCTTTTCAGCGCGGCGACATCATCCGCGCCGGCAAGAGCCAGTCTTGCCGGACCACTTTTTTTCACGATTTCGAGCGAGGCTCGAATCACTTCATCAAAATCAGAAATGCGACTCAACATGCTCGTTCTCCCCGGAAAGGTAATCGGATAATACGACAGCGATGGAAACCGACGCCAATTTATTGCGCGGCGGATCGGTGCGGCTGACCAGCGATACCGGCACGGCGGCACCGACGATGACTCCGCAGAAGACGGCATCGCCGAATAGGATCAGGGCTTTGCCGCAAAGATTCCCTTCATCGAAGCTGTTGACCACGAGAACATCCGCCTGGCCGGCGATGGGGCTGGCGATTCCGTGCTGTTCGCAGACTTCCGGCACAGTTGCGGCGTCGAGCGTCAAAGGACCATCCACGATGGCGTTGCCGAAACGACCGCGCTGTCCCATCTTGGCGATGATTGCGTTTTCGCTGCTGTGAGGCATAGATAAATCCACCTGGTCTGTCGCGGCGAGCAATGCAATGCGCGGCGTCTCGATCCCCAGGGCTCGGGATACGGTCACGGCGTTCTCGATGATCCGGATTTTCTGCTTCAGGTCGGGCGCGACCACCATGCCGCCGTCGGTGATGTTCAGCAGGCGCGGATAGGCGGGAAAGGACATCACGGCGCAGTGCGAGATCACTTCAGAGCGCCTCAATCCGCGCTCTTTCACCAGCACGGCTTTCAGAAGCGTCGAAGTGGGCAGAAATCCTTTCATGATGACGTCGGCTTCTTTCGCCACGGCGATGTCCGCCGCCAAAGCGGCGGCGGAAGCGGCATCTTGCGCAGGGCGAATCGAGAAATCCGCCAAGTCCAAATTCAGCGATTCCGCTAGCTTCTGAATTCGGTCGCGATCTCCGATGAGAATCGCGTCCGCGATCCCTTTTTCCCGAGCATCGCAGACCGCCTGCAGCACCGCGGCATCTTCGGCGGCAGCGACGACCACGCGCCGCATCCGCCTGCGGCTGATCTCCTGAGCGCGCGCTACCACACCCTGCCAATCCTGAATGGGAAGATTTCCGGAATTCACCATAACGTTCAGTAAGTCTTCGCCTCTTCTTTCCCCTGCAATACTCGAAACGCCCCCAGAGCCAGCGCCTCCATCTCCTTCTCGCCGGCGATGACGAATATCTTTCCCAAATAACTGATGTATTCCTTCAATCCGGTCGTCAGCCGCGTCGAATGCGCCATCCCGCCGGTCAAGATGATCCCATCCAGGTCGCCCTTCAGGACAGCCGCCATAGCGCCGATTTCCTTCGCGATTTGATAGATCATCGCATCGTAATAAAGCCGAGCTTCAGGATCGCCTGCTTCGATACGCCGCTCGATTTCCACCAGGTCGGAAGTGCCCAGATAGCCTTTTAATCCCGATTCCGTGGAGAGCTTTTGCAAAAGCCTTTCCTCGTTGAAGTTGCCGGAGAAACACAATTTCACCAGAGCGCCGATGGGTAAAGCACCGGCGCGTTCCGGCGAGAAGGGTCCCATCCCCAGCAAGCCGTCGTTAACGTCGCAAATCCGACCCCCTTGCAAGGCGCAGATCGAGAGCCCGCCGCCCATATGTGCGACGACGAATCGTGTCTCTTCAATGCTCTTGCCGATCATCGCGGCGGCTTCGCGCGCGGTCGCCTTGATGTTCAAAGCGTGCGACCGACATTTGCGCTGAATTTCCGGGACGCCGGAAATCCGAGCCAGATCGGTGAACTCATCCACCGTCACCGGATCCACGACGAAACAGGGGATATCCAGCTTACGCGCGAAGTGGTGACTCAGGATGGCGCCCAGGTTGGAAGCGTGGTTGCTGTATTTTCCGGAGCGCAGATCCTCCAGCATCCGTTGATTGATGAAATACGTCCCGCCTTCCAACGGCCGAAGGGGACCGCCGCGCCCCACCACCGCCGCCAGCTTTTCTTCCGTCAACCAGTCCCCCACTGCTTCTTCCACCGCGTTTTTGCGCAGTTCGAATTGATCCACGACCCGGGGATAGCGGGCAAGTTCCTCGGAAGGGTGGGCGATCGTCTGCTGGAGCAGAGGTCCCGTTAAGCTCCAGACGGCAATTTTCGTCGAGGTGGAACCAGGATTGATGACTAAGACTGCGGAATTCATAAAGTCGGTTGACTCCGATGGATCGCACGTGCCCTATCTGCCTTTGAACTGCGCCGGCCTTTTCTCCAGAAAGGCTTGCGTCCCTTCCCGCATATCTTCCGTAGTGCAGGAAAGCGCGAAGAGATGCGCTTCCAGCCTTAACGCATCCGACAGATTCATCTCGAAGCCGCGGTTCACGGCGTTCAACACGCAGGATACGGCGATCGGTCCTTTGGACATGACCTTTTTGCAGAATTCCTTCGATTTCGGCAGCAGCTCAGCAGCAGGGAAAACTTTATTCACCAGCCCGATCCGATGCGCCTCCTCCGCTCCGATCATATCCCCCGACAGACAGAGTTCCAGCGCGATGCCGGGTCCCACCAGCCGAGCCAGCCGTTGTGTGCCGCCGTATCCGGGAATGATGCCGAGATTGACTTCCGGCTGTCCGAAGCGGGCGGTCTCCGATGCGAAACGCACGTGAGCCGCCATCGCCAATTCGCAGCCGCCGCCCAGAGCAAATCCGTTGACTGCCGCGACGACGGGTTTTTCCAGGTGTTGAATCAGATTGTAGACTTCTTGGCCGTTCAACGCGAAGCGAAGACCCGAGACCGCATCCAGGCGGTTGATTTCCGAAATATCGGCGCCGGCGACGAATGCTTTTTCACCGGCGCCGGTGATGATCGCGGTCTTAATATTGGGATCTTCCTGAATGCGCGTGAACGCCGCGCGGAGTTCGTTTACTGTGGCGATGGTCAGGGCATTCAGGCTCTTAGGACGATTCACTGTGACGAGGGCGATGCCGTCTTCGATCTCGAAGAGGATGTTCTCGTAGTTCATAATTGCCTCCAACGATATAAATTTCCCGGGTCATTTGACGATCTGCAGTGCCAGGTAAACCGCCAGGATGATCACGGCGAGGATGAAGACCACGGACAACGTCTCCTTCAAGGGGAACTGCTTGTGCGAATCCACGCGCTTGCGGCGCCGTTTCTTCAACTCGTATTCCGCCCGGGTGATGTACTTCACATTCCCCGCGCGGTCAACGACTTTGATCTTCTCTTCGCCGGTGTCATCCGCGGCATTTTCCGATCGCGGCATTTCCGGAGAGTGATTCTTCGGTTCCATCTGATTGATCGTTCGTAAAAAAGTGTACAGCAGAAAAAAGGAGGGCTTCCGCCCTCCTTCCGTCCAAATCCGCACCTGGTTGTAGCTGCATCGTGAGATACTGCTTCCGCTTGAGACGTCAGAGGGCGGTGTAATAACGAGGCTCCGCCGGCTTGTTTTCGTCATAGATGAAGCCGCGGTTGATGAGAAACGATCCGTTCTCCTCATCGGCGCAGAGCACAAAACCGGGGATGTCATCCGTATTCCAGATCTGGGCGGCGATGCGCACTAATTCATAGAGCAGTTCTCGATCGTCTTCTTTTCCGGTCGGCACCCAGACGCTCAAGCGCCAATAATCTTCGGGATCCGAAAGGGTCCAAAGCCAGAGCAGAGCGACGATGCTGGATCCCTGATGTTCGAGGTGGATTTTGTACGTCGGCTTCCGTCGCAGGGATGCTTTCATCTCCGGAATGAGCTCGAATTCGTCCGAAAGCGAAGCCCACCAGTAGCCTGGGGGGATGGATTGATCCTGCGCGAATAACTCGTGGATGGGGAGCTCGGTGCGCGGCACTTCTTCCAGCCGGTACACTCCGGTGCCTGGGGTTATATTCGCGCGTGCAATCCGGTAGAGGCGCGTTAACGCCAGTAATTCCCAGCGGCGGTCGTCCAGGTTGGCGGTCACCGCGCGGGAGCTGAACGGACAGATGGCGAGAGTCGAGTATCCCCGGCTGCGAATTTCCTTTTTCGCCTGAGCGTACAACTTGGAGATGGGATCTTCCACGAAATGAGTATCTAATTCGAGGATGATGATTGAGCCCGTTTTCCCCAGCGGCGACGGCTCTTCTGCGCACCAGATCTCGGTGAAGGCGACGATTCGCTTCATCACGCCTTCGGTTTCTTCCGCCGCCAGCGTCAAGCCGCCGTTTTTGGTGAGCCAGTTGAAGTGATTTTTATAGAGAAACGGATCACACCAAACACCGGCGTTCAGATATCTCTGGTACAGAGTGAGTTTTTCCCAGGGAACCAGATTCGTCTTTTTCACCGGGTCGGTGTACCATTCGTCATAACCGGTGTGCCGCTGCCAGAGCCGGCGGTTGGATAGAGAAACGATGGCGTTGATGTCGGAAGGACGTACAGGTCTGATGGTGATCACATTTACCTCTGAATGTCACTATATGGAAAATGATTTTTTATTTATGTGCGTCGTTAACAAATCCCTTTTTTAATTTGATCCGCGATGAAGTCGCCCACTTGTTGCGTGGACAACCGCCCTCCCAAATCTTGAGTTGTATTGTTGGTCTCCAGCGCATATTGAACGGCGCGAAGCACCCATCCGGCTTCCTGCTCAAAGCCTAAGTGTTTCAACATCATCCCCGCGCTGAGGACAGCGGCGAAGGGACTGGTGTTTTGCAAGTTCGAAGGTTTAGTAAACTGCCGCATCACCGGCAAGAACAGCGAGACTCTGCCGGGATGAAGATACGCTTCCGGCGAAAACTCGATCCCCCCTTGCAATTCCATCCCTAAATCAGCTATGGCTCGACTATAGATGCTGTTCGTCAGAATCAACTCCAGCCTCTCGGGGCATTTCATCATCTCGCAAATCAATCCGCCGACCGGCAAGCATCGCGCTTCCATTTCGGGAAAATCTTTCTCCAATTCCCGAAAAACGCGTTCCCAGAGATCGTCATCCCGTGAAGAGTTTTCACACCGGCAGCTCAAAACGATGTTTTTCAACCCATTCGCCCGCGCGTAATCGAACCCGAATCGAATGAATCTCTCCACCCCATGCCGCGTGTGGAGACACTGATGCAAAGAGATCTCTTCCGCGCTGCCTTTGCGGACGGTTCCGGCAAGATCAACGGCGATTCCTTCTGATGCCTCGCTCAGGATCATAAAATTGATCTGTTCCTGAGTTTTCTGTTTCAGCGGGCACCACGTCGCACTGAGCAATTGCACCGGACGGCAATTGATATAGAGATCGAGATCCCGTAGAAGGGAGCTTAGAATCCCTTTTCCCTGAGAGTGGTGGGAATCCTGTCCGCTGGAAAAATACCCTGCCAGCAGTGCATCGTAATGAGTGATCAACTCTTCGATTTCCGTCGGCGTCAACGGGGATCCGGTACGCCGGAAATGCTCTTCTTGAATGCGAAACTGCACCAAAGCGAGATCAATGCCCGATCGCTCTTCCACGGCTTCCAGCGTATTCACCGCTGCAGCGGTGATCTCACGACTGATGCCTTCCCCCGGAAATACGGCGATTCTACGCATGGCTGCCTCCCTTCACGGCGCGTCGTGAGCCGCCATGTTGCACAATCTGAAAAAACCGCACATCGCGAAGAAACATTGCTTTTGGGAACCGCAGCGGGACGGCTGCAGTGGAAATCGCAAACTCCAACGCGAAGAGCATGCGGGAAAAGCTCGAGATCCCTTTTGTTTCCGAATTGAAAAGGTACAAAGAAAACGCGGATGATGCAAATTCTTTTTCGTGTTTTGCTCTTTTGTCAGGGGTGCTCATTTCACAATAGCGATCGTCATTCCATCCGTCTTCAGGTATTCCCGCGCGACGCGCGTTACTTCTGAGGGTGAAACGTTTTGCAGGCTCAGAATCCATCCATGATAATCATGAACACCCTCTCCTCGAAAGATGCCCAATCCCATCTGATATGCCTGATTGATCCGGGAGAGTCCCCGCAGCAAGAGCCGCCCCAGATATGCGTTTTTCGCTTTCTGCACATCGCGCTCAGTGAACGTCTCTTTCTTTGCCCGGCTCACTTCTTCTAAAATGCCCTGTTCTGCGCGTGTCAGATTTTGCGGTCCGGTTCCCATTGCGGCAGACCACACTCCCCACCCGGGATAAAATGCGATGGAACTGCCCAAGGTATACGCCAATCCTTCCTTTTCCCGGAGCTGGAATTGCATGCGATCGGAAAGGATGGCGTTCAGAATCGTCAGCGGAGCGCGATCCTCCGGTTGTTTCAAATCGAAGGTATAGCCCAGGCTGAGATAGGATTGCTCTTTTCCGCCGGTTTGTTCTTCGCGCCGGGAATGTGTAGAAGGTCGCGGATATTCCACATCGGCCAGTGAAGTTGATCGTTTCCAATCCCCCATCCCCTCTGAAATACGCTGCAAGACTTCCTCCGCATCCCGGCTGGTGACGACGGTCAGAACGAATTGGTTCGGAGTGAAGTATGCGGAGTGGAAAGTCTGCAATTGTTCCATCGTCAACGATGCGATCCCCTGTGATTCCCCCACAACGCTGGAGGCGAGAGGGGAATCGTCATATAACAGTTTCGCAAGCAGATTCTTCCCCGTTTGCGAAACGGATCCCTGATTTCGCTTCGCCAGGCTCAGCATCTGTCCACGCACCGCTTCGACGGCATCCTCGGTGAAATGAGGCTGCCGGATCGTACGCACGACAAGATCCAGCGCATCGGCGTAATTTTCATCGAGCGCCTCGAGGCGTATGTAAGAGAACTCAGGGGTAGTGTAGTAATCGTCATAGGGAATGAACGCCATATCGTAGAATTTCACTTGCGCGCCCAGCGCCTGCAGCGCCGATTGAAAAGCATCCTGATTTAAATCCGCAGGCCCATAGTCGAAGAGATGATGGATGAAATCCACCGTTCCCGCGGGTGCATTCAGCGCTCTTTCCGCGGCGCTGCGATTCTTGAATAGGAAATGCGCCGCAAAGACTTTGCTGTCCTGATTCTGCTCGATCGCCAGCTTCAACCCGTTCGGCAAGGTTCGTTCCAGGATGCGGGCTTCCGATGCATTCCCTCCTTCCCCATTTTCAGGGGGGATAGATTGATAAACCGCAACCACGGGATATGAATTTTGCAGATAGTCTTCCAGCGCGCGCGATACATCCTTGGGAGTCACGGCGGCGAGGTGATTCTGATAATCCAGCACAAAATACGGTCCGCCCTGCGCCAGATCTTCCGCTTTCAGCATCCCGTAGTAATGGGGCCTTTCCGCATTGTAGATATCTTCAGCTCGAAGCGCCATGACGACCGCCGCGATGCGTTTTGCATCCGGCTCTTCTTTCGCAAAATCCGCAACGGAACGATGGAATGCTTCCATTGTGGGCTGAATCTCCTTGGCGGCATCCATCTTCAAGTCAACTTGCAGCACGCCGAAATCGCGATCCATAAACAGGTTGACGCCGGTTTCCAGAACCGCCGTTGCCGGATTCCCTTTCAGATCCTTCTCCAGTCGGTCTGACAATAGCCTCGAAGCCACCAAAAAAGCGAAGTAGTCGGGCGAAGAGCGGGGTGGAGCCGGCAGCGCCAGACGAATATAGGTGTGCTGTGCTTCTCCCTGATTCAGGAAAAAGGCGGCGCCGAATTGCTGCGCCTGATCCAGCGCCGGAACATAGAGAAGTTCAGCAGGCGGCAGCGTTCCGGGCGCTTCTTTTCCGAAGATGCGGTTCACCATTTTTAGCATCTCCGCGGTTTCGAAATCCCCCATAATCAACACCGCCATATTGTTGGGCACATAAAAGGTCTTGTAGTATTGAAAGACCCGATCTCGAGTCAGACGGCGGATGCTCTGCCGGCTCCCCAGGATGGGCCATTGGTAAGGCGTTCCGCGGAAAACGATCTGATCAAAGAAGCGTTCCACGCGATAAGTTTCACTGTCTTCGTCTTTGCCGATTTCTTCGATGACGATCCCTTTCTCTTTCTCGAACTTGTCTGGCGGCAGCACGGAATGAAAGAGCATATCCGCCTGGATTTCCAATCCCCTCTCGAAATTGGATTTTTCGAGCAGAATCATGAAGGTGGTGCGATCCGAGGCGGTGTTGGCGTTATTATAGCCGCCCAGAAAATCCATCTCATCGTAAAGCTCCTGCTGGGTGCGGGTTTCGGTCCCGTTGAAGAGCAAATGTTCGAGGAAATGGGTGGCGCCGTTCAGTTCCAGGGATTCGTTGCGATTCCCGGTGCGAACTACGACGACCGAGGCGATCACGGGGTTACTGTGGTTCTCGACCAGCATCACTTCCATGCCGTTGTCCAAAGTCGTGATGACGGGCGCAGCGTCCGAAAGGAGTGCGGATACCACAATCACACTGATGGAAACTATCAGAATCGCTTTCATGCTCTCCTCTATCGTTTCAAGGATTATTCTGAAGCATCTTCGATTGCGCTTAATTTGTTATGTTTTGCTCTTTATCGCAACACGCCGGTCATCCGATGCTCCCGCAGCCACTGAGCCGTCTGCAGCACTGCGAAGGCATACGTCTTCATGCTGTCCGCCAGGAGAGGATGCAATTTCAGCTCATTTTCGATCGTTCTCAGCCGGTGGTGATAAAGCGCTTCTTTGCCCTCGTCATAGACCCAGTAATACTCAGAATCCACACAGCCGATTTTTCGGTCCGAGCTGAATTGGACAAAGCGCCGCGTTTCCTTCATCAAATCCACTCCGAGAGTGTTATTGACATAACTCACATGCAACAACCCCATCACCGTGGGGAAAATGTCCACCTGACCGCCGATCTGTTCGAAAACCGCCGGCTGCAGGATCTTCGGCGCAAAGAGGATGAGCGGGATATGCACATAGGACAGCGGAATTTCGTACATCGAGTTTTCCAGCACCGCTCCGTGGTCCGCCGTGATGATGAACAGGGTGCTGTCATACCAGGACTCATGAGAAGCGGTTTGCAACAATTTTCCGATGGACCAGTCCGCGTATTCCACGACCTTCTGTTTCGGTTCGCTGTGCCGCGGTTGAAACGGGATATCGCCGGGGATGACGATCGGATCGTGATCGCTCGCCGTCAGCAATGCAGCGAAAAAAGGTTCGCCTTCCCGGCGGAGTTCGTTGATCTTTTCCACGGCAAAATCAAACAGGTAATCATCCGCGACTCCCAGCGTGCTCAGGATGCGTTCAGAAGGATAATCCTTCTGACCGAAAAGATATCTGAAACCATTCGCTCGCAGAAAACCAGCCATATTGTCGAACTGGTCGTCGTGCGTCGTGAAAAAAATCGTCGCATAGCCCTGTTCCACCAGCGAAGCGGCGAAGCCGCCCATTTCGGGAATGGGGGTGCCTTTCATAGGGTGCCGATCCAGCAGTACAGGATAGGAGAAGAGCGTGGCGTAAATGCCGTTATAGGTGTGGATGCCGTCGCTGTAGAAATTGTCAAAGCAATATGAAATCTGAGCCAGGCTGTCCAGCACCGGCGTCAGATGATCGGGATTTCCGTAGCGCCCCATCTTCGCGGCGGACATACTCTCCATAAGAACCAGTACAATGTTGAATCGGCGAGGTTCGCCGACCGCTTGAACGCGCCGCGCGATCGGCGAATTCAATGCGGTGTCCGGCTGGATGCCGAAATAAGATTGAACCTGCAAGAGGGCGTCTTCTTCCGGCATCCACTGTACGCCTCGACCGCCGAATTTCCTCTGCTCGAGATAGCTCGCCATAAACGTGAAGACGGGATTCAACCCCAGGTGGTTGGGGAAGGCGTAGTTGGAAAAGTATGCGGTGCCCACCCTTATCGGAGATTTTCGAGCGATCCGCCCGCGTATGCCGATAAAAACAAGACCGACGGCGATCAGTGTCAGCAGGGTATTGACGGCGATGAAACGAAGCGACGTTCGAACGGGTTCGCGGCGGTGAAAAATCCACCTCTTCAGTCCCCACACAAGACCCGAGAATAAGACTGCAACGATCAGAAATAAGAAAAAGTAAATGAGAAAGCTCGGCTCGCTGATGATCATATCAGCGACGAATTCCGCATTCCCCGCCCAGTTCAGCGAAGCGATGGTCAGCCGGGAATGAAACTGGTGATAAAAAGGTACATCAGCGGCGCAGGCAAAAAAGGCGGCGCTGTAGAAAACTGCAATCCAAACCGCAGCCGCTGTAATCAGAAAGCCGCGCCCCCTCTGCAGCAGGGATGCCGCGAACAACAACAAAAGCGGCAGCGCGAGGATGTAGCCGGAAATCACCGTGTCAAAGCGCCAGCCCATCCAGAGCGAATGCCAGATGAGCGAAGTATAATCCGGCAGGTCCGCCATCTGATGCCATTGGCGCCACAACAGCAACAGCCGAAAAAAGGTGAAAAACAACAAGCCGATCCCATAAACAGCAAAGAGGAAAAGAAGGTGGTTCGGAATGATGAGAATCGGTGAATGTCTATCGAGGGGGGAGGTGGAATTATAATTTGTCATCTTCGAGGGGGAAAGAGAAATCCAACATCCGATCGCTGATTGGAGATGCAAAATCCTGTTCGGCGCGATCGGTGGGAGTCGCTCCTAAAGACGCCGCCTCCCTTCACTTCAACACGCACACTTTGCCGGAATAGACTCCCAAAGCCGAACGCAGGATGTAAACGTATATCCCGGAAGACATCCCATCGGTGTTCACGGTCATTTTGCGCAAGTGAACGTCAACGTCGCGCACGGGAAGCATTAATACGTGTTCGGCTCTGACGGTGTAAATGTCAATGGAGCCGGGCGGCATTAGATCTTCCGGCAACGTCAGCGTGAAGCTCCGATTCGCGGGATTCGGCGATGCCGTGATCCGGTATTCCGGCATCTGCCCCCTTTCATCGTGCGACAAACCGGCGTCCGGTTCAGCGTGCACGATGAGGGAAAAGCCTGCGGGATTCCAACTGGAGTTGTTCTCGATGACCAGATCCGCCGACCAGATCTCTCCTTGCTGAGCGATTGGGGGCAGCCGCACATCCAGAGTAAGCTGCAGCGTTTCGCCCGGCGGAACGACGCCTTCCTTGGGGCTGACGTCCAGCCAGGCATCCGCAGGAGTGATCTCCCAGAGGCGCAGCCAGTCCGCCGTTTCCATCCGATCCACGGTCAAGAGCGCTCCCAGCGTAGGGTCGTAAGCAGCGGTGAAATCGCAGCCGCCCGCCTGCGCCGGAGCAACCGGAGGATTAGCGGTATAATCCGCCCATTCGCAGGCGATGGGGTCGAAGCGGCACACGCGGGAATCTTCTTCATCCGCCCACGCCCAGATCCAAGGGCCGTCGTAGGAATCATCGTCATACGCCAACCCCGAAATCCCCGCGACCGGTGCGCCTGTGAACAGCTCGTGCAGCGTTCCGGCGCGGTTGAAGCGATGCAGAACACCCAGCGTATCCGCCGCCCAGAAGGTATCGCCGTCGGATGATATGGTGAGCGCCGTCAAGCCGGATGCCGGAGCCGCAAATTGATCCTGCACCGTCCCAAACGAGTCAAAGGCGAAGATCAGGGAATCCTGAATCCCCCAGCAGAGGTTGTCTCTGAAGCACAAATCCGTTAACCCATCGCCCCAGGTTGCCGCGGGCTGCTGGAAATAGCCGTTGTATCCGGCGAAGCGGTCAATCCGATAGACGCGGCGCTGCCCGGTCTCTTCCGGACTCGCTGCGATGTAGAAGAGGATGCCGTCGAACGCCGCCGCGCGGCAGCCATCGTCCTGCGTCGCTAAAGTGAGATTGATTTCCGCCAGCAGATCCCATACGAAGCCGGCTCTGCGGAGTCCGCCCTTGTCGCGATTGAACGCCGGTTCTACACGGAACTCTAACGGACCGTTCCCCAGGTTGGAAAGCGGAACGTTCACCAGCGTCCCGGCGCCCGGCGCCAATTCCAGTTCCCGGGAACTGGGATCTATCACAATTTCCGGGTGCGGGAGAGCGAAATCCAGATGAGCGGTGTCTCCTTCCGGGACGAAAACCGGCAGGGATACGGAATTGTACCCTGCCAGTGACGCTTCGACCTCGTATTCAAATGCGACGATCTGAAAAAGGCTGTAACGCCCCAGCGTGTCGGTCGTCGTCTGATACGTCGTGTTCAAGATCCGCAGAGTGACGCCTGAAAGCGGATCCTCGGTTTCCAGATCCGTCACTACGCCCTGCATCGAACCCCGCCCCTGCAGATCGAAGGTGATTGCTTCACCGTCCTGCCGCTGTCTGCCGATGGAGAGGCCGTAGGCATTCGGATCGTCAATGCCGCAATTTTCCACGGATTCAGCGGCGGAATCCACATCCAGATACTGGAATTTGATGCGGCCGGATTCATATAGGATGATTTCAAACGTCTGAAAGACGCCGCGAGGCCATTCATTGTCCAGACGGTAGAATTCCACGACGCAGCGCAGCGGATCCGTCAGGGTTTGATAGAGAACCACCGATTCCCCCGCCGTGAGAAACAGGCTGCGATTCATCACGCGCAGGGGATAACCCCGGTTTTCGGTGGGCAGAGGACAATACGGGTTGCCGTGGCGTGAACCCAGATTGATGAAACCGTCGGTGGAAATATAGAACGTCGTGAAGATGGTATCGTACAGGAAAAAATTGAACCCGATGGGGAGCGCTTCCGGCAGCCAGTAATTGTTGTGCGTCTGATTCTGCCAGACCACATTCCCGGATCCCAGCAGTTCCTCCCAGACGAAGGGTTCCCCGCCGGAATTCTCCGAACGAGCCACATATCCGAATTCGTCTGGGCCCCAGATTTGCGCCGCCGCCGATGCGATCAACCCCGTCCAGACTACTATGATCCAGAAAGTCCGATTCAAGATTTCTCCTCAGATTACCGCTCCGTCCGGGATCACCGCATCCTTTTCAATCACCGTGATCCCATCCCGGACCATATAGCCGTGCCCAGCGTAATTCTCGCCCGGCTTCTTGGGATTGATGCGCACCCCTTTGCCGATGCGGGCATTTTTATCCACGATTGCGCCGAATATTTCAGCCCCCTCCCCGACGCCCATCGGGATGCGTTTCCGAATGAAATCATCGCCCGCTTCCGGGTCATCCTCGTAATAATCGGCGCCCATAATGTAGCTGTTCTCGATCTTCGCATTCCGGTTGAGGATGGTGCGCACGCCGATCAACGCATGCTTCAAGATCGCCGCATTCACTACGCATCCCTCGCAGATGATGGACGCCTCCGCCTGCATGCCGAGGAGTTTGCTCCCGGGCAGAAAACGGGCGTGAGTGAAGATTCTGCGCGGCGCGCTGAAGAGATCGAATTGCGGCTTGGGCTGTAGAAGATCCAGATTCGCTTGAAAGAAGGCTTCGATCGTGCCGACGTCGCGCCAGTAGCCTTTGAAAACGTGAGCCTGCGTGCGCATCGAGTGGATCGCTTCCGGGATGATATGATGTCCGAAATCCGTCTTCTCGTAATCCTGAAGCAACTCCTTCAAAGCCGAATGTTTGAAGAGATAAACGCCCATACTCCCCAATAGACAGCCTTCCGCATTTTTCAGACCGAATCTGTCCCGCAGGGCACCGCTGATTTCGAAATCGCTCAGATCCGCGCCCAGAGGCGGCTTCTCGACGAAATTTTGGATGCGTCCTTCGGCATCTACGCGCATAACGCCCAGACCCGCCGCCTTTTCCGGTGTCACGCAATCCACCGCCAGCGTTACGTCCGCGCCGGTCTCCCGATGAGTTTGCAGCATCTCGCGGTAATCCATCTGGTAGATGTGATCTCCCGCCAGAATCAGGTAGTCCGACACGTGAAAACGCTGAAAATGCCGAAAGGTCTTGCGCACCGCGTCCGCCGTACCCTGGAACCAATCCATGCTGTCCATGGTCTGTTCCGCCGCCAGGATGTCCACGAACCCATCGTGGAAGGCGTCGAACTTGTAGGTCAGGTTGACGTGGCGGTTCAGCGACTCGGAATTGGACTGGGTCAGGAGGAAGATGCGCCCGATGCCGGAGTGGATGCAGTTGGAGACGGGGATGTCAATCAGCCGGTACTTGCCGGCGATGGGCACCGCGGGTTTGCTGCGGTAACGGGTCAGAGGGTAGAGACGCTTGCCCTCTCCGCCGCCCAAGATGATGGCGAGACAGTTTTTCATGGTTGGTTTGGATGATGACTCTTTTCAAAAGCGGGATTCAGCCTACGACTCCACAATCTTCACTCCCGCCGAAGTACCAATGCGGTTGGCGCCCGCTTCCACCAATTGCAGAGCCGTGGCGAGGTCGCGGATGCCGCCGGAAGCTTTCACCCCCATCTCGGGTCCCACGACGCGGCGCAGCAGAGCCACATCGCCGACGGTCGCGCCGGCTTTGTTGAAGCCGGTGGACGTCTTGACGAAGGCGGCGCCGGCGGTTTTCGCCGCCAGACAGGCGCGCACCTTCTCCTCATCCGTCAGCAGGCAGGTTTCGATGATGACCTTGACCGGCTTGCCTCGAGCGGCTTGCACCACCCGGCGAATATCCTCTTTCACCAGATTCATTCTGCCCGACTTCAGCCAGCCGATGTTGATGACCATATCCAACTCCTCGGCGCCGTCGCGCACATCCTGATCGGCTTCCGCTGCCTTGATCCGGGTGTGGTTCGCGCCGAATGGGAAACCCACCACCGTCCCCACCTTGACTCGGCTGCCCCGGAGCCACCGCGAGCTATGCTTCACCCAGCAGGGATGGACGAAGACCGATGCGAAACCGTACTGCACGGCCTCATCGCAGAGCTTGCGAATCTCCGCTTCCGTCGCTTCGGGTCTCAACAAAGTGTGATCAATTAAGGGGGCGATGCGGGCTTTATGCTTTGTAATCTCCTCCGATGACAAATTCACACCGGCGGCAACGGCGGAAGTCTTTTGATCTCCGGCTGATGCGGCATCCCGGGGCATCACCTCCGATAACAAACGGGAAATCAGATCTTCCATATCCTACTTTTGCACCTCCACTCCATCCACGACTGCGATGATGACCGCCTGGACGGGGATGTTCGGATTTTGATATAGAATGCGCGCGCTGCCGCCTTCCTTGTTGACGAGCACCACATCCCCCACTCCGGCATCCACGCGGTCCAGCGCCAGGAACGTGGCACCGCGGGGAGATTGATCCACATCCAGCGGCTGCACGATCAGTATCTTGCAGCTCTGGAAGTTTTCATTTTTAACGGTGGCATAGACATCCCCCACCACGCGGGCTAAGATCATTCTTGACTCCCACTGCTGGGAGCGATCCGTCGGATCGCCTGAACAGCTTCTTCCGCCAGAGTCTCAGCGGTCTGCCGGGTGACTCCCTCGGCGTAGATACGCAGAATCGGTTCCGTATTGGAAGCGCGCACCTGGAACCAGCCTTCCGGTTTGATAATCTTCAGCCCGTCGGTGCGATCCTGCTTCTCCCGCCTAAATTGTTCGGCGAGCACCGTCAGCACATCATCGGGATTGGAATCGCCTACCGGCATCTTGCGCTTCGTGATGAAATACTGCGGCAGGGTATGCATCACGCGCGAAAGCGGCTGATCCATCTCGACCAGTGTTTGTAGCGTCATCAGAATTCCTACGGCGGAATCCCGGGCGAGGTGCACGGCGGGAAAGATGACTCCGCCGTTGCCTTCTCCGCCGATGACAGCTCCAACTTCCTGCATCTTGCGGATTACGTGGATTTCACCCACCTTGCTGCGATAGACAGGAACGTCCGCCGCTCCGGCGATCTCCTCTAAGGCTCTTGTAGTAGAGACGTTGGCGACAACTGGGCCGCGCTGATGCTTCAAGACCAGTCTCGCGGCCAGCACCAGAGTGTTCTCTTCTCCGATCGGCTGTCCGATCTCGCTGACGATCGCCAGACGATCCGCGTCGGGATCCACGGCAAAACCGACGTCGCAGGATTCGCTCTGAACCTGACGGCACAGTTCGGTGATATTCTCCGGCAGAGGTTCAGGATTGTGCGGGAAGCAGCCGGTCAGCTCCTTGTTGATCTTGACGACACTGCAGCCCAATTCCGCTAAAAGCTGCGGGATCATCACGCCGCCCGCTCCGCAAACGGTATCCACCGCCACCTTGAAATTGCGTTTGCGGATGGCGGCGAGGTCGAAGAGCGGACAATTCAGCACGGCGAGGATGTGCTGATCAATCGCGTCCGGATATTCCTTCACTTTACCGATCTTCCGCCAGGAGACGTAGTTTTCCTGCCACTGATCCCGGATTGATTTCAGCCGAGCCGCCTGTTCCTCGTCCAAAAACAAGCCGTCCGAGGAGAAGAACTTCAGAGCATTCCATTCGGCGGGGTTGTGGGATGCCGTGATCGCGATGCCGCCTGCGGCGTCGCTCTTCTCGACCGCGTACTGAATGGTGGGCGTCGGGGCGATGCCGACATCCTGGATATTGCACCCCACCGCCAAAAGCCCCGCCAGCGCGGCATGTCGCACCATTTCGCCGGAGGTGCGAGTATCTCTGCCCAGGATGATGTTCCCCCCTTTGCAATACGTGCCGAACGCCGCTGCAAAGGCAGTTACGACTTCAGGGGTCAATCCGTCTCCCACCACCCCTCGTACTCCCGATACGGAAATCATTAAGCGATTCACGTGGAGCCTCACTTCAGATGGATTGCCGCTCACACCGACCATAGTAGGTGCAGTATCAATGGGAAAATTTACCCAATTCGAGGAAGGAAATCAAGAGGTTTCTACAGAAAGGGATCACAGATTGAAGGATTACGTGCCATGGTTCAAGAACATTCCCAGGATGCGCCCCAACTCGAAGCGGCAGAAGCGGCAGACGACGCCCTCCCAGAGCTGATAGACGTCCGCTTCGTTCTCTTCCGGTGAGAGCGCCGCTAATTCCGCCAGCAAACGCGCGCGGGTTTTTTCCAGATCCTGCTCTTCTTCGCCGGACGGGCACAGAGAATCTTCCCCCAAAGCGAAGACTTCGCTGCGCCAGCGGTAAGCACCTCGATTCCCAGGTAACTCTACGCCGCATCTCTGGCATTTCATAGTGCGAATCCCCGATGAAGTCCGCAACTGCGCGCGATCTGCACCGCTTCCAAAAGCTCCTCCCGATTCAGCCTGCGATTCATGCCCGGCAGGCGATCCGCGCGGTAGCAGGGGCGATACTGATCCATGATATTCACGTAGGTGTCGGGTGAAATTTCATGGGCGATGAATTCCAGAACTCCCCGACTGTTCTGGAGATGACCAGGGAGCACGAGATGACGGATAAGCAACCCGCGCGTGGCAATCCCGCCGTTAATGACTAAATCACCGACCTGGCGGTGCATCTCCTTCAACGCCGCTCGGTTCACTTCCGGATAGTCCGCCGCTCCGCTGAACGCCTCCGCCAATCGTCCATCCGAGTATTTGGCGTCCGGCATATAAATTTCGATCCATCCCGCGCACATCGCCAGAATCTCAGGGCTCTCATAACCGCCGGAGTTGTACACGATCGGCACGGTTAATCCCCCATCTCGAGCCAGCCGGACGGCGACCAAAATGGAGGGGGTGAATGGCGTAGGCGTGACCAGGTTGACGTTGTGACAACCACGCCGCTCGAGCTCCAACATCATTTTTGCCAGTTCTTCCATGGAAACCGGTTCGCCCATCTTCGCCTGGCTGATTTCCCAATTCTGGCAGAACTGACAGGAGAGGTTGCATCCGGCGAAGAAAATAGTCCCCGATCCATGGTAACCAACCAACTCCGGCTCTTCCCCGTAATGAGGTCCAGCGGAAGAAACTAAAATCTGATCCGTCAAACCGCATTCCCCCACTTCACCCTTCAGGCGGTTCTTCCGGCACTGATGCCCGCAGAGGCGGCATTCTTTATAGGCTTCCAGCAGATCGTCAAGCTCGACCATTTCGCCTTTACGTCGTCCCGAAGTCTTTCTTAAAATCCTCTCTGGGTGAAGAGCTTCGCTCCCAAAATAAAACATAAGACCCCTATAGCCGCAAGAACGCCGCAAGGAAAAAGCATCTCCTGCAGCGTAAATCCCCGCCAGATGGCTCCTTCCAACGCCAGAACCGTCCATTTCAATGGACTCAGGCTGCTCAGCGTCAGCATCCACGAAGGCATGAAAAAAAGAGGGATCATTCCGCCGCCGATCATCGCCATAACCAGCAGCACCGCCCAACCGATGCCGCTGGCGGATGCTTCCGTTTTGCCCAGCACCGCAAGCAGCATCATGATGCCCACAAAGCAGAGGGCAGCGCAGACGACCGCGAGAAGCAGAAGGCTGTAGGAATGCGGCTTAACCTGAAAGACAATGTTCGCGAAGAGCAAAAGCAGAACGCTCACTGCTACCACGGACAGGAAACACGCCAGCCCCTTGCCTGCCAGAATCTGCTGTTTCTTCAGAGGAGCCATCAGCAGGCGCACCAAGGTTCCGCGGGTGCGTTCAGACACCAGCGAAATACCGAACGACGCCGTGCAGCCGATGATCGCCCAGATGATCGCCTGAGGAAAGGTCACATCAAAAGGGTTATGAGGACCGGATCGCTGCACGGATATATCTGATATATGGACCTGGAGGGGATTCCATCCGGCATATGCCGATGAGCGGTGGGAGTCCTGTTGTGCGGAATCCGCCCGTGCGTAGAACTCATCCATCTTCAGCAGCGAGCCGCGCAGAGGTTCCAAAAATCGCTGCTCGTCTTCCGGCGCCTCGCTGATGGACTTCACGGCGGACTGCAGATTCCCCCGCATCTTGTCCGGGTCTGCAAAGACATCGCCGATCCCCCGCATGTAATACCCCGTCAGGACGCCTTGCAGCAGGCTCGCTTCCGCTTTGCGGGAGGGATCCAATCCGATCTCGATTTGCGCCGGGTCGCCCCAGAACATCCGTTCCCGCGCCGCCCCGAATCCGCTCTGCAAGACAATGTAGGCAACGCGCTTGCCTCGCTGCACCAGAGCGACGGCTTCTTCGCGCGTAGTCTTCAAAACGCTCAATTCTTGTGCGCTGTCCAGCAGCGCGCAGAAACCGCGGGATCCGTCGCTGCTGTCTTCGTCCACCAGAACGATGGGAATCGCAGCGGTTTTTCCGCCTTCGCCGGAGAAGATCACGCCGAAAAATATCGCGAATAAAAGCGGAAAAAATAGCACGAAAAAGGCACCGGTTTTGTCCCGCAACAGCAATTTGATATCTTTGCCTGCCAAAGCCAGAATCTCTCTCATTCGTCCCTCAACTGCCTGCCGGTGAGATTCAGGAATACCCTCTCCAGATTACCGCGTTCCACTCGGAAGCGCAGCAAATCGCCCCGCTTTCGCAACACTTCCAGTTCCGTCAGCGGATCATCGGTGGCGAAGGATTTTTCTCCTTGCGCGGTTTCCACCACCACCACATCTTTTCCGCCGTATTGGGCGATCAATTCCGCAACAGTCCCCAGGGCGAGCAGTTTTCCACGATCCAAAATCGCCACCCGGTCGCACAGCCGCTGCGCTTCTTCCATATAATGCGTGGTGTACAAGATGGTTTTGCCTTGACGGCGCAGTTCGAAAATGTTGTCGAAAATCGCGTTGCGGGATTGCGGATCCATACCGACGGTCGGTTCGTCCAAGAGCAGCAACGACGGATTGTGAACCAGAGCCACGGCGAGGTTCAAGCGCCTTTTCATCCCTCCGGAATATACGGCGACTCGGTCCTTTCGGCGATCTTTCAGCTGAACGAACTCCAATGCCCATTCGATGCGCTGATGCAGGATCCTTCCGTTCAGATTCTGGATCCTTCCGAAAAAAATCAGATTCTCTTCGCCGGTCAGTTCATCATAAAGCGCGAGCATTTGCGGCGCGACCCCGATCTGTCTGCGCGTCTCTGGATCTCGGGGATCGCACTGCGCTGCGATCCGCACACTGCCGGAATCCGCCTCTAAAAGACCGACCGCCAGCGATACCGTGGTAGTTTTCCCCGCGCCGTTGGGGCCTAAGAGACCGAAAATTTCGCCGCTTTGCACCGTGAGAGAAAGATCCGTCACCGCAGGAGTAGACCCGAAGGATTTCGAAACACGATCCAAATGGAGCATAATAGGAACTTTGATTTAGATCAAAATGCCGTCTGAAGTTGACGTCGCGGTTGCAGTGCGCGGAGGTTGGAATGGAGGAAAATAATGGCGAAATCTTCAGCTTAAGTCCTCAGGTTCTTCGGAATAAATCCGCAGCAGGCGGCTGGCTTCTTCCAGACGCGCCTTTTCTTCCTCCGTGAGATTCTCGTAACCCACCCGGCTGATGCGCCCCAGCAGATAATCCACTTCGGATCGAATCGCTTGAATATCCGCCAGCCGCCGCATCTCCAATTTCACCTGACGGGCTTCTCTGGCTTCCGTGCGTTTTCGCCTGAATCCTGAGCGCAGAGGGTGCAGGAGGACGCCGCCTTTCAGGTAGAGTAACCCGATCGCCATGCCGCCCAGATGAGCGAAATGAGCGACGCCGTCCATTGTATAGGACCGCGCCATAAGGAATTCCAGCGCGGCGAAAATCATGACGAAATACTTCGCCTTGATCGGAATGAAGAAATAGAGCAGGACGAGATTGTTGGGAAACGTCACGCCGTACGCCAGCAGCAGACCGAAGATGGCACCGGAAGCGCCGATGGTGGGAATGGATGATCCGACATTGAAGGCGATATTGATCAAACCGGCTCCGACGCCGGTGATGAAGTAGTAACGGACGAATCTCTTCGTACCCCAGGTCTGTTCCAATTGAGAGCCGAACATCCAAAGCGCGAACATATTGAACGCCACATGCAGGAATCCCCCATGCAGAAACATATAGGTGATCAATTGCCAGACGGCGATATGGCGCACCACTTCATTGGGAACGAGACCGAACACCGGCGCCAGCGAAATCCGCAACAGCTCCTGCAAGACAAAGATCGCGCCGTTGATCAGGATCAACACCCGGACCGCAGGTGTCCAGGTCGTTCCGAAGCGGATGGAAGAGGTTCGAAATTCGCCGCTCATAATGCGCCATTCACACGATTGTTATTCATTCCTGTCGAGCGATCTATCACTTCAGGATCAGCACTTTCTGCACGGCTTTCCCCGAAGGGTTCGCGCCTGATGATTCGACGAATTCCAATACCGCGAAATACAAGCCGGAAGGCAGACTCGCGCCGTTCAACTCGCAGCGGTGAAATCCAGCCGGAAGAGCGGCATGCAGCAAGGTCGCGACCCGGCGCCCTTGCGTATCATATAATTTTAACTGAACGATGCCGTCCCTCGGCAGGGTGAAACGAAGCGTGGTACTCGAGTTCGCCGGATTGGGTTGGGGAACTTCGAAACGCACATTTGTCAGCGATGAGACACCTTTCCCGGAACCGTCTGTATTTCCGGGCGGGTTGGTGCTGAACCGGATAGCGCGCTGGTTTTCCAGCCGCGCCGCCGCGGATGAGTAATTTCCCGAATAGGCATATTGCAAAGCTCTCCGGTGACCTTCATCCTCGATGCCCACCGTGGCGTAGTTATTCTCGTCATCCACATCGTGCACGACCAGATACTGGAAGAGGATATCCCCGTCGCCGGTGGCGGTGGGGTGTTGCAGCGGATCCAAGAGGATGATCTCAAATGTCTCCTCTTTCCAGAGCGGCGGGGTCTCATAATTGCGCCGATTCACCGCGCGGCTCCATTCGATCACATATCTGCCCTGAACAGCGTCGTGACGCGTGAAAACCCGAATCGAAGGGCTCAGGCTTGTATCGGGTTTCAAATCGTCCCAGAATGCTGCGATCAGCGCCGGCGGTCCCAATGCGGACGGCATATTCCAATTGCGGAAATTCGCCATCCAGGTGGAACCCATCGAAATCCAACCGTTGGAGCAGATGGTGATCGTATCATACGACGCGCCGTAATAAGTGAACGGGAACGGCAATTCCACTACGGCGGAAGCATCGTCGTCAAGGGGATGATAAGAAGCACCGGCGCCTCCGAATTCGGGATCCAATTCGATCCAATCGAAAGTCGGCGCCGAGGCGTAACCCTGGTCTGTATCGTCATAGGCGTAGTAGCCGTAGGAATCGGGACCCAGAGGATCGCTCGAAGCGGCTTGACCCAACTGCAAGGGCAAAGCCGCATTCTGATGAAAACCTCCCGATGTCGTCAACGCCAAGTTAAGAATGACCTGCTGCCCCTTCGCCGCCGTCGGACTTACTTGAAGAGAGAAGGTTTCGCTGCTCATCCCTAAAGCGTTGGGCGGCAAGGCGGGAAAACCGGACTGCCCCGTCAGGACGGTCACCGCCGAACTGCCGCTGGTCAACACGCCGGAAATTCCCTGCGCGGCGAGGTTCCCCGCGTTCAGGATGAACAACCGCACTTGCGCCGTGTTCCCTGGTTCCAGCGATCCCCCCGCGAGGCTGACTTCTATTGGGATGAATTGCAGCCCTTCCACCGGCAGGATGAACTTGGCGTCTGTTGTATGCGCACCGTCAGATAGATCCAGAGTAAATTCGACAACATGCCCTTGCAGAGCCGCGCCGGAAAGAGACACGAAAAAAGAAGCATCGGCTTCGCCGGTCGGAGTGAGGGAAGCGATTGTCGCGAGCGAGTCCTCGACAATCACGAATGGATCGGATTCGGCTAAGACCGCCTGCAGATTGTTCAAGGTAACGTCACCGAAATTGCGCAGCCTCACCTTTACTTCTGAACTTTCACCCGTTTTGAGAAATCCGTTTTCATTCACATTGACGGCCGAAATCCCCACGGGGAAATCGCTGATCTGCACCGCGACCGAGACCTGCACCGGTTTGCAATTCTGCATAGACGCGGTGGCGGTCAGGGTTCCCGCGGTCAGAGGTTGAATCTGCACCGCCACGCGCCCTTCGCCGTTTGCGATCCCGCCCGCCGCGACTTCCCCTTCTTTATAGAATGAGACATACGCGCCCCCCAGAGGGGATCCGTCCTGACGGCGCACCGTCGCCTCAATCAACTGCCTGCCGGGCGGAATTTGTGCAGGTGGATTCAACGTAATCTGCGCCGGGATATCCGTCCAGATCGGCAGCGCCGGATCGCCAAGGATGTTATAGACGTGGAAATAGAATTCCGTATAGTCGTTGATGCCGGTATTTTCAGGAAAACCGTAGTAAAGTTCCAGCTTGGCGCGGAATGCCGACTGCCCGATGCGATACAGATTCTCCTCCAGCAAACCTTCGAAAAAGCCTGCATACATCGCGTTGTTCCATTTGGTGTTGGTATGCAGATCCGAAGGGCCATAGAAAGCGACGCCGCCTTTGGGATTGGTAGGCGTGCCGTAGCGCAGCCAGGCTTCGCCGAAACAGGGGTTGACGGTGGCGTGACCGAAATTCCCCGTATTGCACACGATGCTCACCATCACCGGCAGACGAAATCCATTAGTTAACCCGTTGATGGCGGCGCGGTCGAAGATGGGGTACTGCCAGCCGTTGGCGTCCGCCCAGCCGCGGTAAGCGACCAAACTTACTCCGTTGTTGATGGAATTCTGAATATTCGCCGTGCCGGGATAGGAATAGGGATTGCCTGGTCCCCAGTAAATGACGGTATCCACCTGAGTATAGCCGAAGTCATAGAGCTTATCCATCAGCCAGAGGCTGGTCCAGGCGGGGGTGATGGGCGCGATGCCTTGGTCGGAGTAATTTCCCGCAGAAATCAGAGCTTTCTTGAACCAGGCGGGATTGGCGGTGTAGGGATTCCTTTCATAAGCGAGACTCTTCCCCAGGACGGTGGAGAGCTCAATGTCGGATCCGGCGGTGATGCGCCCCACCATCACGTCGGGGAAGTAGTCCAGCCCTTCGAGCATAGAATAGGGATGATCCGTCGGATCGTATTCGCCGCCGCCCGGCTTGATGATGGTGTAGGTGGGGATTTTAATGGGGTCCACCGTGTCGCCGATTAACAACACGTAATCCAGGGGAGCATCCCCGGCGTAGTACTCCGCCCGGATCATTTCCGTGATCTCCTCCTTCGTGGTGGAGGAAATAATGGTCTTTAATATCACCTGATACCCCAACTCCCGCTTCCAAGTCATGAAGGTAGTCAGGTACGGATTCGACTGGTAATTTTCATTGATGACGATGATATATTTGCCGCGCGCGGCTTCCGCCGCCAGAGGCGTCGCCGTATTGAACTGGCTCAAATTATCAATCATCTTCTGATACAGAGGAGCGAAAGCCTGCGACGTCATTGTGAAATGAGTCTTCACGTTCTCCGTTGAAGGCGCAGTCGTCTTCACTTCGATTTCGAGATGAGTCGCCAGCAACAGTTCGCGCGTAACCGGATCGTAGCGCAGCGGGTAGATGGCAATCGGAGCTACGCGGTAATCCTTGAAAATGGCGGGGGAGAAGGCCTCAGCCCAGACCGCCGGATAGATATCGTCCGTCGCGGATCCCAAATTCGGGGGAGGAACACTACCTTCGATGGGCTCCGCCAGATAGGGATTTTCACAGGGAAACGACTGGAAACGGACCGCCTTCACGACGACTTCCACCGCGCGATCCGGAGGAATCGCCAGAATTCTACCGATGGCGGGCAACTCAGGATAGCCCGGAAGGGTGGTGGTTCCCGCGTCGTTCAGGGTGGCTTTGACTCGGAGTTCTCCATCCTGTTGCACCGTTTCCAGCCAGAAACCGGGGCATTCGATCGTGAGAGTGCTGCCGGCAGCATCGCTTTTCAAGATTTCGGCGGTCCAGGGCGTCCCCGGGAAGGACTGGGGATTGCCCAGCCAGACTGCGGGGGATGATCCGGCGGCAGCGCCGACCGTAAGAGGCAGCAGATACAGACTGATGAGCAAGACTTTCAAATTCATGGATTCCTCGGGCTCGATTTTACAGCTGCAGAGTATAAAATAACAAAATCACGCTGCCGGATCAAGACTTTTTTTTCGCTGTATTTGCAGCGTGCATTTGATCAACAAAAACTTCAATAGGTAACTCTTGAGAATCTCCATCGCTTTATATACTTCCGCGCACGGCTATGGCCATGCCACCCGGTGTTACGAAGTCGCCCGGCAAATTATCAAACAACATCCGGATGCTTTCGTCTTTTTTGTGAGTCCGGTGCCGGAGCGCATCTTCTCCTTGCAGGTCTATCCCCGCATTCAGTGGCGCTGCGTCAAGCTGGATGTGGGCGTCCGTCAGAAGGACGGCTTCAGCGTGGATTTTCCCGGAACGCTGGAAGAGTTGCGGCAGCTGGAGCAAAACGCGAAGGAGCGGGTCGAACAGGAGGCGGCGTTTCTCGCTGAAAACCGCGTGCGAGTCGTGCTCAGCGATCTGCCTCATCTCGCCTTCGAGGCGGCGGAACGTGCGGGAATCCCGTCGCTGGGATTGTCCAATTTCACTTGGGATTGGATCTACTCCGCATACGTTGCGAAGCATCCCGACTTCGCCCGCATCATTGGCAGCCTGCGATCCGCCTATCAGAAGGCTCAGACTCTCCTTCGACTCCCTTTAAGCCCCCGAATGTCGGGATTTCGCCACATTCTGCCCATTCCGCTGATCGCCCGCAAGTCCGAGATCGGCGCACAAACTGCCCGCGAACGCCTCGGCATCCGGCAAGATGACATCGTCGTGCTGTTTTCGTTCGGCGGGTTCGGCGCCGACCTGCGCGTAGAACCGGTGAAAAACGACAGGATCGTCTTTCTCAGCACGGATCCTTCCCCGCAGCCGGGCGAACCGTTCCGGCACCTGACGGACGCGATGCTTGCAAGGCTGGAATTGAGGTATCCGGACCTCGTCGCGGCGGCGGATGCGGTGCTTTCCAAGCCGGGGTACGGAATTGTCTCCGAGTGCATCGCGAACCGCACCGCGCTTTTCTATTTAAGTCGGAAGTCGTTTCGAGAATATCCGGTGCTCGTGAAGGAAATGAAGAAATACCTGCCTTGTCAACGAATCACCCGCCGCAGTCTCGCCGATGGTTCCTGGGGTGAGTGGTTGCAGACCTTCAAGGCGCGCCCGCAGTTCCCGGATGTTGCACTCGACGGCGCCGAAAAAGCGGCGCAGATCGTGTTGGAAGCAGCATGATAAGAGCCGCAAAACGAATATATGGGGATGAAAAAGCGGGTGGTTTCTTGAAGGAGATGCGGCAGGGTGACGTTATGATTCCTGAATTGCCCCCGAATCCATTAAGCTCTTCACAGCCGCGATGATTTTATCCGAGGAGAAAGGCTTCTTAATGAACAGCCTGGCACCGCATTCCAGAGCTTCCTCCGCCTGCTTTCGGTAAGGAGCGCCGGTAATGACGATGATTTTCGATTGCGGTTTCCGCTTCATGATTTCGCGAGTGGCTTCAATTCCGGTCATCCTCGGCATCAAGATGTCCATCACGATCACATCGTAATCCGCATCGGATGCCAGTTTCACTCCTTGATATCCGTCGTATGCGGTATCCACCGTCCAGTTTTCCAGCCGAAAAAGTTCCGCCAGATAGCTGCAAATGCTCTCTTCGTCGTCTACCACGAGTATGCGGGGCATCTGAGGTCACCTCCAGGATGAATTGAAGATTCCGAGGCGATCCAAGCACAGCCGAAGGGGTCCGATCTCACTGGAATCCCCCTATCGCCATTGCATTTGTAAGCAAAATATGCGCCATTCAATACAATTATTTAATATCATTAGAGATACACAAAGCAGCTGCGCGTGGGACCTCCGCAATGGATCAATTTGGAACGCCGGAATTGCAATGATGCCCGCGTTTGAAATAGTCCCGCAAGATCAAGGGGTGGTCAAAGACGATTCCTTCCGGCAGTGCGGATTCCGGAAAAACGCCGATATCTTGAGCATCATCTCCAGCGCGAGGCACTCCCAGCCCGTCCGCGGTGAAAACTGTGCTGATGGTATGCTGGCGGGGATCGCGCGCCGGATCGGAATACACTCCGAAGAGGCGGAGTCGGGTCAATTCCAAACCCGTCTCCTCGACGGCTTCGCGCCGTGCGGCGTCTTCGACCGTCTCATAGTAGTCCACGAACCCTCCGGGGATCGCCCACCCGTAAGGAGGATTTTTACGCTGGATTAGAATGATGCCGCCCTGCACACGGATGATAATGTCCACAACCGGTTTGGGATGTTCATACGTTTCCCACTCATAACCGCAATGAGGACAACGAACGACTTTCTTCATCTTCCATTCCCGAAACGATTCCTTAATATATTCGGTTTTCCCTGATTATCAAGCGATTTCACAATCATCTTTTACGGGATCGCCGCCTTCAAGCAGCCCAGATGAGGTTTTACGCGGATGAATCCGGCAGAAATCCTGAAGAAAACCGTCACCTTTCTTAATAATACTTGACATCGTGATAAAAAAGCATTATAATAAAGAATGCAACATACTATGATGCCTGAAAGCGAGGCCGCTATGAAGAAGAAGACAGCGACTGCAAGATGTGGCGTATTTTCTGTCGCCCTGCTGATTCTGATTTTCATCACCGCGACACCCAGCTATGCGATCTGGCATACCGTATTGAGTGAGCACTTTTCGGGCAGTCCGCTCTCCTGGCCTTGGGGAAATTGGACGATTTACCCCAATCGTCCCCCGCAGGGCAGTGGTCCCCCTTATTCTTGGGGTATTCAGGACTATATCTTCAAGAGCAACGGCATTGACAACCACAGCCTCTGGTGCGTGGGACAGCCGAATGCTCTGGACCCGGAATTCGACAATTACCCCGCCAATACCAATTCCTGGGCGAAATGGGGACCGATCAATCTGAGCAGTGCGGTGGCGGCTCGCGCCAATTTCTGGTACTTTTATGAGACTGAACCGGTTCAGGATTACGTCCGCTGGGGTGCATATCCTTCGAACACCTTCAATATGTATGAGGCGGGACGCAGAAGCGGCTATGCGAATCCACAATGGTACAGCTCTTATGTGGATTTCGACAGCCTGGAAAACGGCACCATCAGCCTTTTGGGGCAGAGCGCGGTGTATGTGCTATTCAATTTCGTCAGCGACGGCGATGCTCAGGTTTTTACCGGGGCTTTCATAGATGAGATCAGCATTGCCTGGGACGACGGCATCTTCGATTTGCTCGTCCAGACAACCGGATTTGCGAATCCCGATTCCAGTCCTGCGGCGATCGCGTTCGTAGGGGATACAATCCGCTTCCACCTGCATTGGGCGGCGGAAGGGACGGGGTTGACCCCGCTGTTCAACATCACCTGCCGGTTGGACGGGCAGCTGATCTACAGCGAACGGCGCAACATAGACATCGGCGATAATCAAGTGGTGGGCGCGGATACCTATTCCGATCTCTGGGTCGTCACACCGGATTCGCACACGGTGGAATGGATGCTAGATGCCTCTCTGGAGATCGCCGAAGCCTCAGAAAGCAATAACGACACGACCCTGGCGTTTCTCCCTGAATTCCACAACGTGCCTCCCTGGATCGAGGTGCTGCGCCCCACCTGGGGAGATACTGCCGCTCAGATGTTTGTGATCCGCTGGCAGGATGAGGATCCGGACAACAACGCCCATATAAACCTGTACTGGAACTTCGACACACTGAGCACCAACGGCATTCCTATCCCGGGCGCAGCGGGAATCCTCGAAGACGACGAAGCGGACAGTTTCCTCTGGAATATCTCGTCTCTGCCGGAAGGACCCATCTGGGTGCTGGCGATGATCGAAGATGGTTCTGAACCGTATTTCGATTATAGTTCCGGCCCTCTGATTGTAGACCACGACTGGGTAACCGCTCCGCCCTGGAACATCCCGACCACGCCAATGGATTTTTCGATCCAGAGCGTCTATCCCAATCCCTTCAACTCCGAGACGGTGATCCGCGTCGCTGTACCCCGAGCCGCCGACATTGAATTGAAGGTCTTCGATCCGCTGGGCAGGCAGGTCGCCTCGCCTTACCGTGGATGGATCGAATCCGGCATGCACGATATCCGCTGGACGCCGGAGGGGATTCCTTCGGGATTGTATCTGATCGAACTCGACGCACAGAACATTCTACTGCGCGCCAAAGCGATATATCTAAGGTAAATTCTCGGTCAGTAGGGGTGGGATGCAAGGCGGAGTTGCAAGCCGGTTGAGTTTATGATATGCAGGGGGTTTAAGAATTCTTCCGCAAAAGTTCCTCTTTTAGCCGCGCGAGCTTCGGCGATAGAGCCACCGGATAGATTTCTGGGTTGCGCAGCCTCTTGAGTTCATCCGGCAAAGCCGCGATTTGCCGGCGCGCGCGTTCCCGGATCACGATCAGAGGTTCCGGATCCTTCACTCTCACGCCATCCTTCACGCACAGCTGCATCAGCTCTTCATAGCGATTCGCATTTCGCAGGATATATTTCCGGTAAAACTGCTGCCGGTCTATTCCTACGACTTCTTTCCCCTTCAAAATCGTCTCACCTTCTAAATACAACAGGTCGCCGATCGGCTGCGAATTTTCGTCATAATAGCGCACAGCGATCTTGGGGCCCGGATCCGTAGTCTTGAAAGGATTCGACGATTGCTTCAACTTCGGAATCCAGCCGGTCTCTGTGCGCAAAGCGGTCAATTTATATACTCCGGACAGAGCGGGCGCATCGCGTGACGTAATCAGATTGGTGCCCACTCCCCAGCTGTTGATCCGGGCGCCCTGGCGTTTGAGATCCGCGATCAAATCTTCGTCCAGTTCATTGGAAGCGACGATCAGCGGATCTTCGAAACCCGCCGCCGTGATCATTGCGTAAGCCGCTTTGGATAATTTCGCAAGATCTCCGGAGTCGAGGCGGATGGCGACTCTCTGTGGATTCCCCGCTTCCTTCATTTCCTGAAAAACGCGGATGGCATTGGGCACCCCGCTGGTCAGCGTGTCGTAGGTGTCCACCAGCAGAATCGGAGAATCCGGGTAGATTTTCACATACGCTCGAAATGCATCCAGCTCAGACGGAAAGCTCATCACCCAGCTGTGAGCCTGCGTCCCCTTGACGGGGATATCGAAGAGTTTGCCGGCGAGCACGTTGGACGTGCCGGCACAGCCTCCGATGTAGGCGGCGCGGGAACCCGACAAGCCTCCATCGGGACCCTGCGCGCGGCGCAGCCCGAATTCGCTGACCGGATCGTCCCCCGCCACCTGACAGATGCGCGCCGCCTTGGTCGCAATCAGCGTCGGGTAATTGATCGCATTCAGGAGAAACGTCTCCAACAACTGAGCCTCAAAAAGCGGCCCTTCGACGCGGATCATCGGTTCCAGCGGAAAGACCACCGTTCCTTCCGGCACCGCCCAGATATCGCAACTCGGCCGGAAAGATCGCAGGGAAGATAAAAAAGATTCGCGGAAACAGCCCGATTCTTTCAGATAACGGATATCGTCGTCTTCGAATTTCAGATTTTCATAGTAATCGAGAAATGCTTCCAGTCCCGCTGCAACGGCAAAGCCGTTGTGAGGCGGCAGTTCTCGGAAAAAATATTCAAAACATGCGCGCTCCCCACCCTTGCCGGCGCTGTGATATCCCCCCATCATCGTCAGCTCATACCAATCCGTCAACAGCGCCAGTCCTTCCCGGTGCACCCACCGGAAAAGGAATTCGCTTCCGGCTTCGGCGGAAATCTGCGATATTTCTTCCTTATTGTGTCGTTCTATCATTGGTCCTTTCCACGCAAAAATGAAATTATCGGTTTTGGGGGATCCTTATTTTGCCGCTGATGTGATCTCGTCGGATTGGATTAAGATGGCACCCTGCTGCTTCATTTCTTCAAATGCGGCTTGCACCGTCCCATCGGGGTGGTTGATCCCCCGCACGCCGTCTTCGATCACATAGGTTCGAAAACCCCGCCGCAGAGCATCCAGAGCAGTATTTTTCACGCAGTATTCCGTCGCCAAACCGCAGACGAAAACCCTCTCGATCCCCAGTCCGCGCAGATCAGCTTCCAATCGAGTCCCTTCAAATCCGCTGTAAGCTTCTCGATTCGGATCCGTTCCTTTATTGATGATGTGCGGATGTTCGGGTATGTTCAGATCCTCGTGCAGCATCGCTCCCGGCGAGTCCGCCACGCAATGTGGCGGCCAGGATTGATCCATATATTCCGGGTCTTCGCTGAAACTGATGTGCGAATCCGGATGCCAGTCCCGCGTGAAGAAGACATGTTGAAAATGCGGGACCAGCTTGTTGATCACGGGGATGACTTCAAGACCCGCCGCCACCGGCAGCGCTCCCCCGGGTAAAAAGTCGTACTGGACATCCACCACGATCAGAGCGTCGCGGGAAGGATCAATTTTCAGAGACATAGAACCTCCTGCTCTTTTACCCAGTGATACGATCAAATCCCGCAACGATTAGCATTAAACCATCAAAGCACTCGATCTCGGAGATTTATTTCCCGAGTCGGCGCAAAAACTCGGGATAGATTTTCCGTTCGCGCGATTCATGCAATGCCGCCTTAGTCTCCTGCACGAAACGAACATCTTCGATGCTGTAAAACGCGTTGGGGTTATGCAGTTGTATGATTTCCACCACGTGAGGTATGTCCTGACGCGAAACCAGCATAAAGAGGATTTTCACCTTGCCGTCCCGACCCTCGGCGTCCACGATGGTCACGTGGTAATTTTCCAACCGCAGCAGTTGAATTAAATCGGTCGCATCCATCCGCGTGATTACGCGGATCAGCACCGACCCCAACGCCAGTTTCGATTCGATGACCATCCCCACATAATTGCCGGTGGCGAAACCCGATGCATAAGCGAGATAACAGAGGGGATTGGCCAGGTTGCGCATGATCTGACCGATGACCAGGATCCAGACCAGCACTTCAAAGAAGCCCAAGATAGGCGCCAGACTTTTCATCCCCTTGGCGATGGCGATGACGCGGACGGTGCCGATGCTGACATCCACGATCCGAGCCAGAAAAATCAAGATCGGAAGGATCCCCCAGGTGAAGAGACTCGATTGGAAAAAAGCGGTCACGTCCATATCTTACTCCCTTTGCAATTTATCCCACGCCGCAAAAGCGCGCCGCAGATGCGGAATGACGATAGACCCTCCCACCACCAAGCCGACCGCCATGGCTTCTTCGAATTCCGCATCGCTGATCCCCGCGGCATGGCACTGACCGATGTGATAGAGGATGCAGTCGTCGCAGCGCAACACGAGAGAAGCCACCAAACCGAGCAACTCTTTGGTGCGTGCGGGCAATGCCCCGTCGCGATACGCTTGATCATCCAGGCTGTAAAATCGTTTGATCGTCTGTCCGCTGTACTTCATGACGATTCGGTTCAATCGTTCGCGCTCGGCTTTGAATTCGTCCATTTGTACCGTACCCATCTCAACCCCTTGATTCTATCTTTCGCGTTTATTTAGCTCGCAGAAAAGGCTCGATTCATCTACTTCCTCGAATTCTATATAACAGGGCAGTGCCTCCGCCGCGCGCAAGAAATCTTCCCGCCGAAATGTCGTTGATCGGAACCCATCTTTGCAGATGATCACGCTGCCGCCGGTCCGTTCTTCGTCAATTTCCCCGACCAATCCCTCTTCCGCTTGAAGCCGAAACCAATTCAACCGATCATCCCAGAATGAATCGGTATAGCTGGAGAAAAATGCGGTCCCCCCTTTTTGCAATACCCGCAGACTCTCCCGGATCAATCGCGAAGGTTCAATGCGGAAGGCGGAGATCCCATTCTGGATGCAGATGACCCGGTCGAAGACGCCGTCGCCGAACGCGAGCGCTCCGGCATCCATCAGGAAAAGATGACAATTTGAAGAACAGGTTAAATCCATGCGAGCGTACTCGAGACTCTCCATCGAAATGTCAACGCCGGCAATAATTTTCGCTGCAGGAGCGAGAGCTTGCAGGACTCTGCCGTAGCCGCAGCCGAGTTCGAGAACTCGATTCTCAGGCATAATTATTTCCCGGACGTGATGGATTTCGGCGAGGAGATATTGTTGGACGCGAGGTGGTGCAATCTCGTAACAGCGACGCAGTCTTTCGGCGGAAAGCTTGCCGGTATAATAAGATGACATCGAATTCTGATTTTTATGATTACAATTCGAGTTTGAATTCGTGCACGTCCGAAGTGCTGTTCACGATCGAAAAGCCGGCGTTCAGAAAGACGCGGATCATCGGCGCGTTCTCCTTCAGAGCTTCCGCGGTCAAACCCAGCAATCCCCGCCGCCGAGCGATCCGAATCAGACAGTCCAGCAATTCCGTGGCGACGCCTTTCCCCTGATATTCGTCCGCCACGACGAACGCCGTTTCCGCTGTATGATCCGCTTCGTTCAAACCGAACTGGCCGATGCCAATGACTCGCTCTCGTTCACCCTCCCTTAAGACTGCCAGCAGCACCATCTCTCGGGTGTAATCCACCACCGTGAACTTCTGAAGCTCTTGATGAGGCATATCCTTGCGCAGGCTGATGAAGCGGGTGTAAAGGCTCTGGTCGGAGAGGGAATAGAAGAAATCTTTCAAAAGCGGTTCATCGCAAATGCGCACCGGCCGAATGAAGATATCCAGACCTTTTTTTGTGGTGCGATAGGTTTCGAGCTGCTCGGGATATTCGCCTCTTTCTCCAGGAATAAACACTTGATCTGAATAGATCAGCTTTGATCTTTTCGCCTCTTCGACTAATTCGGATCTGAAATCAGGATGCGCGACGGAGATCAACGCCATGGCGCGGTCGCGGATGTTCTTGCCGTGCAGGTAGGCGATTCCGTACTCCGTTACGATATAATGCACGTCGCCGCGATTCAATGTGACTCCGGCGCCTTGCTTCAAGAAAGGCACGATTCTCGATACCTTCCCCCCCTGTGCCGTGGAAGGCAGGCACAGGATGGCGCGACCATGCTTCGACAGCACGGCGCCGCGCATAAAATCCGCCTGTCCTCCGATGCCGCTGTAGAAGAACGAGCCGATGGATTCCGCTGAAGCCTGTCCGGTCAGATCCATCTCCAGAGCGCTGTTGATGGCGACCATATTTTCCAGACGGCTGATCACCAGCAGATCATTCGTATAGTCAATCGTGCGGAATTCCACAGCGGGATTGTCGTGGATATAATCATACGTCGAGCGGCTGCCCATGCAGAAAGCGGCGATCGTCTTGCCGCGGTGAAGAGTCTTGCGGCTGTTATCCACGACTCCGCTTTGCATCAAATCCACGATGCCATCGGACAGCAATTCCGTGTGCACTCCCAGATGCTTCTTATCCTTCAGAGCCGCGAGCACTGCGTTGGGTATGCTGCCGTAACCCACCTGTATGGTATCCCCATCCCGCACCAAACGCGCCACATAACCGCCGATCCGGCGGGCGATCTCCGAATCCGCTTCCGGTTTGTATTCGAGGAGCGGTTCATCGCAGGGGAAGAGATAATCCACGTCCTGGATGTGCAGGAAGCCATCACCGTGGACGCGGGGCATAAAGGAGTTCACCTGCGCGATGACCAAAGGCGCTTTCTCCACCGCCGCTTTGACGATATCCACGCTGACGCCGAGATTCAAGTAGCCGAGCTCATTCGGCGGCGATGTCTGGATCAAAGCGACGTTGATGCCCAAATCGCCCCGGCGGATCAGATCCGGCACCTGCGACAAAAAGATCGGCGTGTAGTCCGCCAGCCCTTGATTCACCGCTTGACGCGCGTTCCCGCTGATGAAGAAAGAGTTATGTCGGAAGTTGTCCTTCAATTTCTCATCGGTGTAAGGCGCCACACCCAGCGTCCAGACATGCAATACTTCCACATCGAAGAATGCCTTCGGACGGACGCGAACGTAATCGCCCAGCGCCTTCACCAGTGCTTGCGGTTCTCCGCAGCCGGTGCCGATGAAGACGCGGTCGCCTCGATGAATGCGGCTGAACATCCGCTCGATCGGGACGACTTTCTCAGGATATTGTACGGCGAGATCCATGGGATGCAACAGGATGATCCTCCCGGTTCGTACAGGCGACGACGGTTGCTGCTTCACCGGGCGCAATTTGTTTCGTGGCTTTCGCTTTGCTGTTGATCAGATAGACCGCCGAAACCGCCAGCAATCCTCCGATTAAGGTGTGCATCTGAGGCGTCTCCTTCAAGATCAGCCAGCTCAAACCTACGGCGCTGAACGGCACCAGAAAGATGAAAGAACTGGCTCTGCCGGATCCCAGCCGGCTGGACGCGAAGAAATACACCGTGGTGGCGAAAGTCGTCGCGAAGCAGGAAAGATAGAGGATATTCAGCCAGAACGGAAGACTGTGCTGCAACGCCTCCCCTATCTGCCGGGGGGAAACGAGCAGCAAGTCCAGCAACGTGGCGAAGGCATAAACGTAGAGGCCGAAAACGAGCGGCGATGCATAAGGCCGCGTTTTCTCGCTGACGATCGTCAGCAACGCCCAGGAAAGCGACGCCGCCAAAAAAAACGCGTTGCCGCTTTGCCACAAAGAAGGCAGATTCAGCGACCAAACTTGCAAGAGAATCGCCCCGCCGGCAAAGCCCAAGATGAGTCCGGAGATTTCCTGCCAACCCAATTTCCGCTGGAAGAAAAAGGCGGCGAGCAGGCCGGTCAGAATGGGGTTCA
Source organism: uncultured bacterium (assembly GCA_964623265.1). Classification (GTDB taxonomy): domain Bacteria; phylum Electryoneota; class B3-LCP; order B3-LCP; family B3-LCP; genus CAZUTK01. Next base: position 76,491 of record CAZUTK010000001.1, read on the forward strand.
TCGTCGTCACTAAAACACCGCCGGCACCTGCAAAACCGGTATGCAAGCCGCGGAAAAACATCATATTATATGCGACAATCAGCGCTGCCCCGCCGAAAGCCTGTGATAGGGATCGGGCGTTCAATCGCCACGATTTCCCAAGAACGAAAACCAGCGGCAAAGACGAAAGCGTCGTGAAGAAGAAGCGCCAGAAGATCAGGACTTCAGGGGTGTCGGAAGTGGTGATGAGCTTGGCGGATACCCAACTCCCCCCCCAGGCGCACATCGCCAGAACCATCAAAAGGGTAAAAACAACATTTCCGGGTCGTTTCATGGAGGTCTTTCGTGGTGCAGTGCACGATAATATACGCTGATTTCGAGAAAGCTGCAAGATGCAGATCGAGATCTTTTCGAAAAGCGCAGAGATGAATTTACGAAACTCTTTGTAATGCTTGATTTCGTGAAATCAAATGCCTTAATTATAGCATTCGAAACAGCGATGGAGAAAGCTATGAAAAACGAATACCCCATCTTGGTAAATGGAGAATGGTGTTCCGGTGCGTACATACGACCAGTGTTGAATCCACACGACGGAAGCCGCGTCGCCGACGTTCACCGCGCGGATCGGCGGCAGGTAGCCCTCGCCGTCGCAGCCGCACTGGAGGGATTCGAAACGATGCGACGGCTCTCTTCCTACCGGCGGGCGGATGTTCTCCGCAAAACCGCGCAGGCTCTGCGGGAAAATGCCGACGAAGTGGCTCGCATCATCACGCTGGAAAGCGGCAAACCGATCCGCGAAGCCCGCGTGGAAGTGGAACGAGGCGCCACGACCTTTGCGCTGGCGGCGGATGAGGCTCTCCGCATCACCGGCGAGCTTCTTCCGCTGGACATCAACGAAATCGCCGGGGATCGGGTGGGCATCGTGGCACGTTTCCCGCTAGGGGTCATCTCCGCCATCACGCCCTTTAATTTTCCTCTGAATCTGGTGGCTCACAAGGTGGCACCGGCACTCGCTGCGGGGAACGCCGTGGTGCTGAAGCCTTCGTCGAGCACCCCCATCACCGCATGGCGGTTGGGTGAAATACTTCTGGATGCAGGTTTACCCCAAAAAGCCATCCACATCGTCCCCTCGTCCCCCGCCGACGCGGAACCGCTCCTGTCGGATCCTGCCATCAAGATGGTCACCTTCACCGGCAGTCCGGCGGTGGGATGGGATTTGAAATCCCGCTGCGGAAAGGCGCGGATCTGCCTCGAATTGGGCGGCAACGCCGCCGCCATCATCGAACCGGACGCCGATTTGGACTATGCTGTCAAGCGGTGCATCGTCGGAGGTTACGCTTTCGCGGGGCAGATTTGCATCTCTCTGCAGAGGATCTTCCTGCACGAGACGATCGCGGAACTCTTCACAGCCGCATTTCTTAAGGGCGTGCAGTCCCTGCGAGCCGGCGATCCTATGGATGAATCCACGCAGATCGGACCGATGATTGATGAAGCGGCGGCGATGCAGACCGAAGAGAGGGTGAATCAAGCCGTCCGATCCGGCGCCCGGCTCCTCTGCGGCGGACGCCGCCGCGGGAATTTCTACGAGCCGACCATTCTGGAGAATGTCCCGGCTGATCTGCCGGTCGCCTGCCAAGAAGTTTTCGCACCCGTGACGATCATCCAACGCTATGCGGATTTCGACCAGGCGATAGAAGAGGTCAACCGTTCCGATTTCGGTCTGCAGGCGGGTTTGTTCAGCTCAAACATCCGCAAGATCCTGAAGGCATTCAACCGGATCGAGGTAGGGGGACTGATCGTCAATGACGTCCCCACGTATCGGGTGGATAACTATCCCTACGGCGGAGTGAAAGCCTCAGGGTTGGGCCGCGAAGGGGTTCATTATGCCGTGGAAGAAATGACCGAGCGGCGCATATTGATCGTGCAAAATGAGCGCTGAGCTGAAAAGGAAGTATCACCCTTGCTGTGAGCCGCGTCACATATGAATTGCCGCTTTCTGCGTATCTTGCAGCAGTTCATAGCGAGGTTCTCATTTCTAACCGCATCCCAAGCGCAGCATCTGAAGCCGGAAAGACCGCCAAAGCGAGAAAGCGCGTCTCCGATCCACCCCGCATCCTCTTGGTGGACGACGAAGAAGGCATGCTCGCGCTGCTAAAAGAAGTCGTGCAGTTATTGGGGTACGATCCCATCACCGCCGACGACGGCGCGCTGGCTCTGCGACGATTTAACGAGACCCCCGTGGATCTGGTCATCACCGATATCAATATGCCGGGGATTTCCGGTCTCGAATTGCTGCGCCTCATCAAAAAACAGAACCCGAGAGTTCCTGTGGTTCTGATCACGGGCTTGTCGTCGAGCCATTTTCGAGACGCCGCCTGCGAACAACACGCCGATGGCTTCCTCTGTAAACCCTTCCGCATAGACGATTTGCGCAACTGCATCCAGCGTCTGGTCAAGTGAGCCTTGACTTTCGCTTCGCTTCTAAATTCTACAAAACTTATCCTGCTTCTTGGCAACATCAACCGCCCAACCGTCCGCATCTTCATCAGTTTTGAATTGCGGATCCCTTGTGGAAAGATTACATTATGAGCCGAATGGATTTCAGCAACTTAACAATATGCTTTAATCATGGCCTTATTCCTTCTCGTATTTTTCCTCCTGTACGGATCCTTGCACGCGTACTTCTTTGTGAAGGTTCGATCGGCTTTGGCGCTGGGTTTCACTTCAAGCCTCGCCGTCCTGCTTTTCCTGCTTCTTATGATTGCCGCACCGATACTGATCCATTTTCTGGAAAACAGGAATCTGGAACCCGCCGCCCGCCTCCTCGCTTTGATCGGGTACACTTGGATGGGATGGCTGTTTCTCTTCTTCTGCGCGGCTTTGCTTCTGGATTTCTATCATCTGGTCTTTTCAATTTTGCCGGGTGTTTTCACTTCAAAGACGGCTTTCCCCGATTTCCCCAGCAGGTGGCGATTTCTCCTGCCGCTCGGCTGCGCGAGTCTGATTGCTTTGTACGGCTACTACGACGCTCTGGCGATTCGTCTGGAGACCATCACCATTCCTTCCCCAAAGATACCTTCATCCGCAGGTAAGATCACGATCGCTCAGATCTCGGATGTGCATCTCGGATTGATCGTGCGGGAAGGGCGCCTGAAGAAAATCACCGACATTCTCCGGCAAGTCAACCCGGACTTGATTGTCTCGACGGGGGATTTGGTGGACAGTGAAATCTGCCGGATGGAGGACATCCTCGCATTGTTGCAGGAGTTAAACCCCCCGCTTGGAAAATACGCCGTCACCGGCAACCATGAATTTTACGCCGGGATTGAATCAGCCGCCGTCAGCACGGAAGATGCAGGGTTCCGCATGCTGCGGGAAGATACGGCGCGCGTCGGCGAGAATTTAATCCTCATCGGAGTGGATGATCCGGCTCGGGCGAGCTTCCAACCGGGTTGGAAAACCAGGGAGCAGGAACTTCTGCAACAAGTGGAACCGGATCCGTTCATCCTCTTGCTGAAACACCGGCCGGATTTGGATTCCGAAACGGTCAATCTCTTCGATCTGCAGCTCTCCGGTCACACGCATAAGGGGCAGATTTTTCCCTTTTCAATCGTGGTGAAGCGGGTGTTTCCAAGATTGGCGGGTTTTTTCAAGGTGGGAACCCGAAGCTGTCTCTATGTCAACCGAGGCACCGGCACCTGGGGTCCTCCGGTTCGATTCCTGGCACCGCCGGAGATTACGTTGATCGAGCTGGTCCATTCGGATAGTTCGTCTACGCATCAGAGCAGCGATTGAGCTTGCCTTCCGACGGCATGCACATCGGTTCCGAGATTACAGGCGCTTGATGATCATCAGCGTCACATCATCCTGAGGCGTTCCGCAGAAGGTTTCCACTTCCCGGATCACGGCTTTCATGATCTCTTCCGCAGGATCACCGCAATGCTGCTGCAATAGCGGGATCAGCCGTCCCTCGCCGAATTCCACCTCATCCGAGTTCATCGCTTCGACGATGCCGTCGGAATATAAAGCGATCATTTCGCCGCTTTCCAGATGGATCTCGCCGGCTTGATACGCAGTATCCGCTAAGACCCCCAGGGGTAATCCACCATCTTGCAGATACACCAAGCGTTCATCGCCGCAGAGCACCGGCGCGTTGTGTCCGGCGTTGACGTAGCGCAATACCCCCTTTGGCGGGTCGAGGATTCCGAAGAAGAAGGTGGCGTACATATGCGGCGCCGTATTGTTGTGCAGGACACGATTGAGCCCCGATACCAGTTCGTCCGGCGGATGTATCGTTTGCGCCAACGTGCGCAGGGAAGCCTGGAGGTTCGCCATCAACAAGGCGGCGGGCATGCCCTTCCCCGACACATCTCCGACGGCTATGCCGATCACGCCATTCGCGAGCGACAGAAAATCATAGTAATCCCCGCCCACCTGAGCTGCCGGCTGTGAAACGGCTGAAATCTCATATCCAGGGAACGAAGGCAGACTTTGCGGCAGCAATTGCATTTGAATGTTCTTCGCCGCTTCCAGCTCCCCTTGCAGCCGCTCTTTTTCCTTCACTTCTTCCAGCATGCGGTTCAGATCGTCCACCATCAGGTTAAATGAATCCGCCAGTTCTCCCAGCTCATCCCGCGACTTGATTTCGATATGGGCGCTCAGGTCGCCTTTGCGCAGTTGCTGCGTGCCCAGATGCAGTCTTCCCACGGTGCGCGTGATGCCTCCCGCCAGACTGAAGCCGATCAGAGCGATTAAGATGAGGATCGCACCGAAAAACAACGCCAGTACGATAAAAACGCCGAGATATATCCGACTGACTGATTGTTCCGTCGCCCAGAGCCTGCCGAGGAGAGAACGGAGGGAAGTGGCGATGACGATTATAGAGTTGGATTCGTCGAAACCGCGGTCCGGCGACAAGATCGGACTGGGGATCAACGTCAGGAAACGAATCGGTAGGTCCATGCCGGAACGCCGCTCCGATGCTTCCACAGTGGAAAGCACGGTGCGCAGATTCTTTCCGAACTGCACATTCATTCCATCCGGATTCGATCTATCCATGTCGGCGCCGCGCCCTGACATAAGGGATAGGTCCACTCCGATCAATTCCTTCAGCTTGACGAGATCCGGCAACGTCACCGGTCTGAGCCAGCCGAGCACCCGATCCGCATCTCTTGTACAGTTGATATAATACGGCGATTCCGCAATCCAACATAACCCCCGGTAATGCTCGCTGCAGAGCCTGACGAAGAGGCTATCGGACGTCGTCCCGGCGGTATCGGCGAGCGTGATCCGTTCATCTTGCAGGAGACGCGTGCGCACGGTGAACGCCACGGTATCCTTCTCGTCGGATTCATTCGACGGAAATGACCATGGAGCCGAAAGCAGATCGTTCTCCCAGAGTCCCGGCAGTTCAGCGCCGGAAATCTGCAGATCCCTCAATCCGCCGCCGGGGGTCGCAATTCCTGCTATGGATGTGATGCCGGCTTCCCGCAGAGACTGGAATCGGATTTCTTCCGTCGCAATGGCCGACTTCGTATCTCGCTGCGGAAGATACGTTTCGAATTTCTGCAGTGTATCCGCTTCGTTGCGGATCAAACCCTCCATGCTGCTCTGCCAGTAGCTGCCCAGGATCACATACATCCCGAAGAGCAATATGAGGATCAGAATGATGCCGGGAATGATGCTGCTGAAAAGATAGCTGAGAAGAAGTTTTGTTCTGATGCGAAGCGAATATTTCAGCCATTCGCCGATTGGTCGGAGGATGATTTTCCCCGGAAGAACGATGAGCAGCGCCAAGAGCAACCTCCGGGCACCCCCCGCCGCTTCGGGGAGATAGGGCACCAGCGACCGCTGCAGGTATTGAAGAGATTCCAGCAAACGGGGTTTAGCATCCAATCCTTCTATGGTTATTACGGATCCGCTCGGAGCAAAAGCGCCGACGAAAATCAATCCCAGCGCGCAGAAAGCCGCCAATTTGATCCGGGCTCGAGTCGTCATGGCATCGCATTCTTCAAAACCCGCCAGCCAGACCATAAGAAAGAAAAAGATCAGGAGCTGAATTGCGGAATTCCACCCGGAAAAGGTGATGAAGATGACGATCAATAATCCGAACGAGAAGCGGATTTTCCGATGCAGCGTTTCCGGCGATAAACGCAAGATCTGAAAGATGAGCAGGAGATAGACGAAAAAAGAGACTCCGCCGGAAAGGAGATAAGTCCATCTCATCCGATCCCCCAGCGGGTAAACAGAGATGGTCAGAAGAAAGAGGAGATGCAGTGGTAGCAAAATCAGGAGGAGCCAGATCAGGCGCGTGAACCTGCGCGTTTCAGTGCTCAAATCAAAGACCGGACCCCAGCGCGCCGAAAGCCGACGTTGAAAGATTCCGGCAGCCGCCAGGAGTAAACCGATGGACAGCAGAGCCGATTGATTCCGCAAGCCGCCCCACTGCCGCAATAGCAGCAATAGGAGCAGAGGGATCAGCGCCGGTAAAAGGACATTCCATAAGGCTGCCCCTTTCTCGGCAGGGACACTCTTCCATTTCATAAAACGATCCCTGATGTCCTTTTCAGGTCCACGATCCGCATGCCTTTTTAAGTCTGATGAGCGCCTCTCCCGATCCGAAAAACTCGAGGATCGCACGTAATTCCGGACCCGTCGTTCTTCCAGTCAATGCCGCACGAAAAGGCATCCACAGATCTTTGCCTTTGACTCCGATTGTTTTTCCGACATCACGCACAGCATTCAGCATCCTCTCTGCGTCCGCTTCGGACAATTCCTCCCAGCGCCTCGTGATCTCCGGGAGAATCATACGGGCGGTCGCAGATGCCAGCCAGTTCCTCGCCTCCTCATCCGGTTCCGCTTGGATGCGGGAAAACGGCTCGAGCAGCGCGGGCAGTTCATCCAACCTGCGGAGTTTCGCCTGGACGGAAAGCAGCAGATTCCGAAGGATCGGCGAAGGGACATCCGCAAACTCCGTTTGGCGCAAAAAAGGCCGGGCGCTCGCTTCCAGATCTGTAGGATCGAACCTCTTCAAGTGCTCCGCAGACAACCATTCCAATTTGACCGGATCGAAGACCGCACCGGTCTTACTCACGCGGGCGATGTCGAAATCCTGAATCAGTTCAGACAGCGTATAGAATTCTCGATCTTCCTTCGCGTGCCAGCCCAGCAACGCCAGGTAATTCGTCAGAGCCGCAGGGGGGATACCCCGTTGCAACCAGAGGCGCACCGATCCGGCTCCTTCGCGTTTGGAAAGCTTCTGTCGCTTCTCATTTAGAATCAGAGGCAAATGCGCGAATTGCGGGGGATCCCATTCGAAGAACCGGTAGAGCAGAAGGTGCTTGGGGACAGAGGGCAACCATTCTTCACCGCGTATGACGTGCGTAATCTTCATCAGGTGGTCATCCACCACGTTCGCCAAGTGATAGGTTGGATATCCGTCGGATTTGAGCAGAACCTGATCATCCAGGTCCGCGCAGGGGAAATCAACATCACCCCAGACCAAATCATGGTGTGAAATTTCTCCTTCCAGCGGGACCATCAATCGCAACACGTGCGGTTCTTTTTTCATCCGTCGTTCCGCTTCTCCTCGTTCGATCCTGCGGCAGACGTGATTGTGACCCGGCACTTCCTTCCGCGCTAATTCTTCTTCTCGGAGCTGTTGCAGTTTTTCCGGGCTGCAAAAACAGGGATAGGCATGCCCGTTCGAAAGCAATTTCCGAGCGTGTTCCTGATAGATTTCCAGTCGCTGCGATTGGATGTAGGGACCGAACTCCCCCCCGCAATCCGGACCTTCATCTGGGGTTAACCCGCAGGTTTGAAGGATCTCCAGGATTTCCCGGTGCGCATCCGGGAGGTTGCGCATCCGGTCTGTATCTTCGATGCGCAGAATAAACCGACCGCCGGTTTTGCGGGCGAAGAGGAAGTTATACAGCGCAGTACGCAGTCCGCCGACATGCAGGTCGCCGGTGGGGCTAGGCGCGAAACGAACGCGCGTTGGAGTGAATTTCTCATTCATATTCTTTAGACGATCAAAACGAGATGGAAGTCGCTGATTTTTAATGAAAATTATAAAGAAGGCTTTTAAGCCTTCTGGTGACGGGCAAAAGAATCGGTTCGAAGAAAGCGCAGATTCCGATCTCGAGACAGCGGGCTTCCCTCACCTTTTCCATACTACAGAAACCACCGCGCGGCAACTCACGCCTTCCCCGCGACCCTCGAAACCCATCCCCTCCGTGGTGGTCGCTTTGACGGATACCTGCGCCGCACGGATGTCCAGCGCCGCGGCGATATTCTGAATCATCGCCGGCCGGTGCGGAGCGATTTTCGGATTTTCCAGGATCAATGTCGCGTCCACATTGACGATGAGGAACCCCCGTTCGCGCAACATTTCCGCAATCCGGGATAAAAGCAGGAGGCTGGAAACGCCCGCATACGCCGGATCGCTGTCCGGAAAATGCGCCCCAAGGTCTCCTAACGCCGCAGCTCCCAACAACCCATCGCCGATCGCGTGGCACAGCACGTCCGCGTCGGAATGTCCTAACAATCCACGTTCGTACGGGATCTGAACACCGCCCAGAATCAACTTCCGGCCGGCAGTCAAGCGGTGCGCGTCGAACCCTTCCCCGATGCGGACAGCATAAACGGATTTGGATGATAACAGCATCCGCCGGGCTCGCTCCAAATCCTGCGGTGTGGTGATTTTGAAATTATCCGGATCCCCGGCCGTGACTGCGATTCGCGCGCCGGGCAATTGTTCCACGTAGGCGGCGTCGTCCGTCCCGAAGAAACCGGTGGTCTGGGCGTGGTGCATCGCCTCTGCAATCACATCACGATGAAAACATTGCGGAGTCTGCGTGAGGATGTACTCCGATCGGTCCAGGGCTCCCCGAGACAGCGCATTCTGAGTTCGGCGCAAAGTGTCCGTCAAAGGAATGCCGGGGACGGCGCCGTGATTTCGATCCAGAGCCGCGAAAGCGGCGGTAATTAGGGTGGGTTTTACGAAAGGGCGTGCGGCATCGTGGATAGCGACTTGCCGGCAGGAAGACGGCAGCGCCGCCAACCCCGCGCGGACGGAATCAGGGCGCTGGGCGCCCCCCGGAACCACCGCGGTCACTTTGCCGCCCCCCCAGCGCCGAGCGATCTTTTCCGCCTGTTTCACCCAGGAGGAACCACAGACCAGCACAATGCTGTTTATTGCGGGGTGATCAGCGAAAACCTGGAGGGCGTACGAGACCAGTGGACGTCGTCCCAGCAGTACCAGCGGTTTGGGGAGTTCGCCGCCCAACCGGATGCCGGCGCCGCCGGCGACAATCACAGCGGTATTGCTCCCCGGACGAATCGCATTCATAATCGTCTCAGAGGATCAGCATGGCGTCGCCGTAACTATAGAACCGATACTTCTTGCGGACGGCGTGGCGGTATGCTTTCATGATCAAGTCGTGATCAGCGAACGCGGAAACCAGCATCAACAAGGTAGAGCAGGGCAGATGGAAATTGGTGATCAGACAATCCACGACTTTGAAATTATAAGGAGGGTATATGAACTTATCCGTCCAATTGGATTCGGCGCGCACGCCTCCGGTGAAGTTGGCGACGGTCTCCAGCACGCGGGTGGTGGTCGTGCCGACGGCGAAGATTCTGCCGCCGTTTTCGATGACGCGGTTGATCGCATCCGCGGAATGGGGGCTGATCTCAAAATACTCCGAATCGAGTCGGTGACGGGTCAGATCTTCGACGACCACCGGCCGAAAAGTCCCCAATCCCACATGGAGAACGATGGGAATGATTTCCACCCCGCGAGCGCGGATCTTGTCCAGCAATTCCTGGGTGAAATGCAAACCCGCCGTGGGCGCCGCGACGGCTCCAGAAACCCGAGCATACACCGTTTGATACCGTTCTCGATCCTCGGGCCGAGGAGGTCGTTTGATATAGGGCGGCAGCGGCGGTTCCCCGAAGTTTTCAACGAGTTCGTGAAAGTTACCATTGCAGACGAAGCGCACCACCCTTCCTCCCGAGGTAGTATTGTCCACCACTTCGCACTGAACGTCATTCTGGAAATAAATGGTATTGCCGGTGCGGACCTTGCGCGCGGGTTTGACCAGCACTTCCCAGAGAGATCCGTTCAACTCCCTTAAAAGAAAGACTTCGATATCCGCGTCTGTTTTCTCCTTCTGCCCCCTCAGACGAGCTGGGAATACCTTCGTTTCGTTGATGACCAGCGCGTCGCCGGGGTTGAAGAAATCCACAATTTCACAAAACCTGCTGTCATAAATGCGCCCGCTGGAACGATCCACGACCATAAGTCTGGATTGGTCGCGCTGAGCGATCGGTTCCTGAGCGATCAATTTTTCAGGCACGCGGAATTTGAAATCGGAAAGTCGCATAATTCGTCCTTCTGAGTTTGGATATCCCACTATGAAGGTACCAATTCTGATGCCTCAACCGACTCATTACAAAGTTTTCCTGCAGTGGCTTTGATGATCCGATCCCTCGTCAAAGCAGATGCTGTTGCCCGCTTCGCTTGCCTGTTCGTCCGAAATATTCGAAGGCGCGCGCGGTGGCGCGTCTCCCTTTGGCAGTCCTCTCGAGAAACCCCTCCCGGATCAGAAAGGGTTCGTATAACTCCTCCAGAGTTTGCGCTTCCTCCCCCACTGTAATAGCCAGCGTCTTCAAGCCGACGGGACCGCCGCGATATTTTTCCATCATGGCGAAGAGGATGCGTTTGTCCATCTCATCCAGCCCCAGCTTGTCCACTTCTAAAAGATCCAGCGCTTGATCCGCGATTTGCCGGTTGACCGTTCCATCCCCCTTCACCTGAGCGACATCTCGGATGCGGCGCAGCAGCCGATTGGCGATGCGGGGTGTGCCGCGGGAACGACGCGCGATTTCCAGAGCGCCCTCTTCGTCTATGACCACCCCCATCTTCGCCGCGCTCTGCTTCACGATGATGCAGAGCTCATCCGGCGCGTAATAATCCAGACGTCCCACGACCCCGAACCGGGCGCGCAAGGGGGCCGTCAACAAGCCCGCGCGAGTCGTCGCGCCCACCAGAGTGAACGGCTGCAGTTTCAGCCGCACCGTCCGCGCCGCGGGGCCCTGGTCAATCATAATATCCAGGCGAAAGTCTTCCAACGCCGGATAAAGGTATTCTTCGACGTTGTGGGAGAGGCGGTGGATTTCGTCAATGAAAAGGATATCGCGGGATTTCAAGTTCGTCAGCAAACCTGCCAAATCCCCCGGACGATCGAGCACCGGACCGGAAGTCGTGCGGATGGTGACTCCCAGTTCTTGCGCCAGAACATGAGCCAGCGTGGTCTTGCCCAGCCCGGGCGGCCCATAGAAGAGGCAATGATCCAGAGCTTCACCCCGTTCTTTCGCCGCCTGGATGAATATGCGCAGGTTTTCCACCAGCTTCTGCTGCCCCACGAACTCCTTCAGATTCGTCGGACGCAGGGAACGATCCAGATCGGCATCCGCTTGCAGAGCGGACGGCGCCGTGATGCGTTCCTTCCACGAAGCGGTCGCTTCCGAGGCCGCCGTTAGGGGATTCTCATCGGGAAGGGGTTGCTTTTCACGAAGCGGTCGTTTCGGGTGATCGGCGTTTTCTGGGACGTCTGTTCCGACGCGGCGACCCTTGCGCGGTGAATTTACGGCGCTAATTTCTTCAATCCTGTTTTAATTAAGAATTCCAGTTCCGGATGCTCGTTTTCCCGAACGATTTCTTGCAGCGTCGCGCGCACGGTGTCGGGCGCAAAGCCAAGGTTCGTGAGCGCGGCGAAAGCCTGTTTCTGCACGGGATCCAAGGGTGTATCGTCAGAAGGCAGGCTGCGCAGCTCTTGATCCGTCAATCGCTCCTTCAGTTCGATCAGCAGACGCCGTGCGGTTTTAGGACCGATGCCGGGGATCATCGTGAGCTGCTTCCAGTCTTCCGCCGCCAGGATCTGGATCAGTTCCTCCGGCTGCACTCCGGAGAGGATTTGCAACGCAAGCTTCGGTCCAATCCCCGTCACCTTCAAGAGCATTCGGAATAAATCCCGTTGGCTCTTCTGCCGAAAACCGTAGAGCTGAAAACCGTCGTCTTTAAAGTGGAGATGGGTCCAAAGCAGAACCTCGATACCATTCCCGCCGATCGAATCTTCATTCTGGGGAATGGACAACTCAAATCCCACGCCCTGAACGTCTAAAATCAGCCGTCCCGGCACAAAATCCACGACGCGACCGCGTAGAAAATGATACATTTCCTTCTACCGCCGATTTACGAAGTCCGCATCCATCCGCCCCTGCGATCAGCGGGGATGTCCGAACGGCATCTCTCCGGAAGCCGCGTTCTGCCCGAAGGTGAAGGCATGACAGAGAGCCACGGCGAGGGCATCGGAGCAGTCCAGAGCTCGAGGCAACGAAGCGACTTTCAGAATCTGCTCCACCAGATGCCGGACTTGCTCTTTGCTCGCCATTCCGTTTCCCACAACCGCCTGCTTGATTCGCGCCGGCGGATAGAGCCGTGCGGGGATGGAACTACGAGCGGCGGCCAGCAAAGCGGCTCCCCGCGCTTGTCCGGTCTTGAACGCAGTTTGAACGTTGGTTCCGAAAAACTGATCTTCCACCGCCATGACTTCGCATTCCATTTCGCGAATGATCGTCATGAGGTCTTCATGAAGGTGAAGGAGTCGTTGGGATAAATCGGATCCCGGTGGTCTGATAATCTGCGAATGAATATAAGTAAACTCGTCGTTCGGGTGCCGATCACCAGCTTGAATGACGCCGACTCCGGTCACAACCAAGCCGGGATCTACACCGATGATGCGCATGCTTCACCCGGCGGATTTCATCAATTCTTCATCAATATCAAAATTGGAGTAGATCTGCTGCACGTCATCGTGATCCTCCAGCTCTTCCATCAGCTTCAACAGAGCTTCGGCTTGCGCCCCTTCCACGCGCACCGTAGATTGCGGGATCATGCTGATTTCCGCGGATACCAGCGGAATTTTCGCTTCCTCCAGCACTTTGCGGACTTTTTCCAGTTCTTCCGGTTCGCAGACCACTTCGAAAACGTCCTCCTCCCTGCGGATGTCATCCACGCCTAAATCCAAGAGCAATTCCAGAAGCTGATCCTCTGTGACATTCGCCGCGGTGACGGTGACGAGCCCGCGGCGGTCGAACATCCAGTTGACGGAACCGGTGGCGCCCAAAGACCCCCCGCGTTTGTTGAGCAAGTGGCGGATCTCGCTGACAGTGCGGTTGCGGTTGTCCGTCAAGGTGTTGATCAGGAGGGCGACTCCGCCGGGACCGTAGCCTTCGTAAGCGACTTCCTCGTACACCGTTCCCGGCAATTCGCCCGTCCCTTTCTTGATCGCCCGTTCGATGTTCGCAGCCGGCATATTGGCGGCTTTGGCGGCGAGAATCGCAGTCCTCAATCGAGGATTCCCGCTCTCATCACCGCCTCCAATCCGGGCGGCGATGGTCAATTCCTTGATCAGTTTGGTGAAGACTTTGCCGCGGGCGGCGTCCGTCTTTTCTTTTTTGCGACGGATGGTCGCCCACTTGGAATGACCGGACATGAAACGTCAGCTCCTTTCTTCGGTCGGATGCAAGATCGTGCGGCTCTGCGCGCCCGATTCAAAGTCCCAATGCAATGAAATAATATAAGAAAAAAATGATCGAGATTCAAGTGAAATGTGAGCTGGAATCGTTTTAATGCGTGAATCTGCAGCGTCTTAAAAACAGACAATCTCGGTTTTCCGCTTGCGGATCCGGCATAACCGCTTAAAATTCCTTGCTTTGTTTCTTTTAAAATAATTGGATTTTACCTTGACTAAATGATTTTTCTTGTTTATATTTTGCAAAATTTTGGATCCAGCCAATATTTTAGCGGCTCCAGCGTATAATGCATTCTGAGAAGCGGTTCACAAACAAATCCCATATAGATACCGGATCCGAAATCCCGAGATTTATCTTCAGAAACAGAGAGTTTCACAAATCAATCAATCGTTAGGTTATCAGGAGGTTCAAATGAGAAAATTACTCTTCAGTGCGCTGGTCTTCACGCTGATCTTCGCCCTATCGAGCTGGGCGACAGAAACGCGGGTCATCACTCTGGGGAATGCGAACAACATCGTCATGGATGACTACAACATCTTCCTTTATCCATCCGTGATCACGATGTATCGCTACCTGGCTGCGGGTGAAGTTGCGTCCTCTTCGTATTATCCGGAATCTAACTCCCTCACTTACGCAGATTATCTCTACCGCGTCGGAGCTCACTACAGCTTCGGGGAAGACAAGGGCGTGGTGGGTATGTATGTGGATCGGATGGGGATGGATCTCCCCCCAGGCGCACCGGACGTTACTGGCGACGGAACGGTGGACAGCCGCCTCAAGATGTTCTACGGACGCCCCTTCGGCGACACGGACTTCGGAATGATGCTGGACATCTATCACGATTCCTACAAGCGTGACGGCGACAACGCCGACAAAACAGAAAAGGCGAACACGGCTCTGGGGATCAAATTAGGTCTGACTTTGAATAAGTCGCTGGATATCGCCGCCGGCATCGGCTTCGCCACCTGGACCAACAAAGGCACTGATGGTAATGACGTAACGAAGCCCGAATCCAATATGCAGATCAACCTGGACGGGCGCTATTGGTACGAGTACAGTGATATGGTGTACTTCATCCCCCATCTGGGCTTCATGTATGGCATGTCCGGGTACAAAGTCGGTGACAGCAGCACCAAGTGGAACAGCATGGAACTCAATCTGGGCTGGGGCACCAATATCCGCCCGGAAGAGCACATTTTGCTGCTGTTCGATCTAGGCATTATGTACAGCACCACGACCGAGAAAAATTCGGTGGAACTGAAAGACACCGATATGCATCTGCCGTACTATCGGATCGGTCTGGAAGGCTACGTCACCAAGTGGTGGACGCTTCGTCTGGGCGCAGAAAAGTCCTGGGACAACCTGAGCTATGACGAGACGGAAGACATCAGTGATAAATACGGAGCAACTTCGACCAGCACCTATCTTGGCTCCGGTTTCACGTTCGGCAATCTGACTCTGGACGCCTGGTTGGATCCCAATTTCGTCCTGAACGGTCCGAATTTCGTTTCCGGGTATAACGGCGATCTCGCCGGTATGGCATCCATCAAGTACACCTGGGGCGAATAATCGAATCCTCTGAATCCCTATCCCCCGGATCTCCGTCAGGAGATCCGGGGTTTTTACTCAATGGAATTGCGGCATCACCCAGCGAACGGAATATCGGACCCCGCCGCACGCCGCAACGGCACCTATAACATAAATCTGGCGAAGGTTTCCCATTGAATTAGTAAAAATTTTCCTTTAATTTTTCCCTGAGCCATTGTATATTACTCTTCCAATTGCAGTCCAGATCTGCACGCATCAAATAGCATAAAACGGGTATCATACCAATGAATTGTGTGTCCAGCTGTCGAGTCATCGCTTGCGCCTTCATTTTGTTGACTTCCGGGTTCGTCTCTTCCTGCAATCAGACCGGAGGCGAGAAAAGCACGGCGGGCGGCAACGAAGTGCGGGTGTTGGCGGACTTCTGTTTGAAACCGACTCTATCCGAAATCATCACCAATTATCAGCAGGAAACTTCCAATAAAGTGCATGTAAAATACGCCGACTATTTCGACATCCATCCTGATACCCCGACCGACAGCGCGGACGTCTACCTGCTGTCGAACAACCGCATTCCCAGTTCGGATATTGATTCCACCGCTAAATTGACGGGACGAATCAGCGTCTTGGCATACACGATCCCTTGCATCATCGTGCCGCAGCTGAACCCCGCTCTGATCGCCAATCTCTCCGATCTTGCCAGACCTGGAACCCGCGTGGGCATCGCCGACCCGAACAATGACATCTTAGGCGCCTTCACGGTGGAAATCTTAAAAGACAATCATCTGTATGAGAAGGTCAAGGACCACCTGGTCATTGTGGAAACCTCCGCTCAGGATCTGGCGGAACGCGTCGCCCGCAAGTCGCTGGATGCTGCCATCGGCTGGAACGTCTTCCCCAATTGGACCCAGGGCGGTACGGATGTGGTCTTGCTGAGCGCCAGCGAAATCCCCCGCATCGCCGCCATTACCGCTTGGCGTTCAAGCGCCCCTGTAGATTCCATCAGCGCGGATAAGCTGATGACTTACTTAAAATCCGACCGATGCCTGGAAGTCTTCCGGAAATGGGGTTACATCACCTCTCCTCCCGAACTGGTAACCTACGCCCCGATCGCCGTCATCGGCGGAACACCCGCTGAATGACGCTTTCCGCCGCAATCACGACGGCTCCCCACCTCACGCGAACAGAATAACCTACGTACGGATGATCTTCTGAAGATCCATTCCATATCCTTAAAGAAATTCAATCAATGACGGTTGATTTTTCATCTGAAATCATTTACATTACTGCAGAATAGAAAGAGTTCAACAGCGGTGCAGAATATGAAGATGAACCTCGCTCAAAAAATCATCCGCCGGCACCTGGTAGAAGGCGATATGACGCCTGGTTCCGCCATCGCCATCCGGATGGACCAGACCCTGACGCAGGACGCCACCGGAACCATGGCCTACCTCCAGTTCGAAGCGCTGGGAATCCCGCGGGTGAAGACGGAACTTTCCGTCTCGTATGTGGACCACAATATGCTGCAATCCGGCTTCGAAAATGCGGACGACCACCGTTTTCTGCAGAGTTTCGCGGCGAAATACGGGATCTATTTCTCGAAACCCGGAAACGGCATCTGTCATCAAGTTCATCTGGAGCGATTTGCGGTTCCGGGGAAAACTCTGATCGGATCCGACAGCCACACCCCTACCGCCGGCGGCGTTGGCATGATCGCCATCGGAGCCGGCGGCTTGGACGTGGCGCTGGCGATGGCGGGGCAGCCTTTCCATCTGCGCATGCCGAAGATCGTGGGTGTCCGTCTGACCGGCAAGCTGCAACCCTTCGTCACCGGCAAAGACGTGATCCTCGA
>CAZUTK010000002.1:0-4572 GCA_964623265.1 uncultured bacterium
GCTGTGTGGCGCCGCACGGTCGTTGCGCCGATTGCACGTTGAACAACGTCTGCGCCTACGGGACCCTATTCGAACCTCATCTGCCGCAACATTCCGTTCGAATGCGCAAGTATGATCGAATCCCCACGCCGTTGCGAATCGCCATTTATCCTTGGGATGGAGAGGCTTTGAATGCGAATGTCGGTCTGATGATTCTGCTGGTGCTTGTGGGGCGGACAGTTCGGCATGCAGTATCTCTATTGTTGGCGCTGGAGCAAGCGTGTCGCGAGGGGTTGGGACGTAAACCGAGAGGTGAACTGAGGCTTTTAAGCGTGCAGGATGGTGAATCTTCCAAAGCATTTCAATGGAAGGATTTCGATGCTTCGCAGCCCTTGCCTTTCCGGATTTGTTCCTGGGCGGAATTGGCTGCAGAGAACACATCAGCGGCTCGCATCGTGTTTGAGACCCCGGTCCGCATCGTAGCGGGCGGCAGGATTCAATCGCACCCTGATTTTCGGAGCCTCATGTCTTCCTTGTTGCGCCGCATCACCAGTCTGGCGTATTTCTGGGGTGATGCGGAAATTGATGCGGATTTTGCGGGATTGTTGGAACGGGCGGACAAATTAAAAGTGCGAAGCGATTTTCAGCGGTTACCCGTGCGCCGATATTCCAGCCGTCAGAAAACGGCGATGTCGTTGGACGGTGTGATTGGATGGTTTGACCTATCTGTTGAACCGGGTGAATTTGCCCCTTGGCTGAATATTGGGCAACGGGTGGGTGTCGGAAAAAACACAGGCATGGGGATGGGATCTTATCATCTTGAGTAAGCCTCTGCGAATCCATTTGCCTATAAAAGAAAGGATTGTAAAATGGCGCGAGTGCTCATTTCTGCTGTGGGAAATCGCGATCCGTATGATGAAAAAAACCGCAATAAAGGACCTATTTTAACGACGTTGGATCATTTGAATACGGACTCTGTATTGCTGGTCTATAATACTCCACCCGCTCCTCGGAACATGGAACAAAACGCCCTTGAGACGGAAAAAGCATTGCAGCAATATCAGGGTGTTCAGGTTGAAATGTTCCCGCTGGAACTTCCGGATCCGACCGATTACGATGCGGTTTTAGAAGCTTTTCGAAAAACAGCGGAAGAGATCAGCAAGAAGTATATCCAGGATGAATTGCTGATTGCGGTTTCATCCGGGACTCCTCAGATGCAGGCTGCGTGGCTGCTCCTGATATCTCAAGGGTTGTTGCCGGCGCAAGCCTATTACACCTCCGATCCCAAGTATGTAACGCAAGAGCAATCGCCTGTGCGGAGCATATCCGTCGCTTTTCTCCAAGAGGATGCGCTGTTGAAGACTGCGCGAAGGCATTTTCATTCGTTTCATTTTCATGGAGCAGCAAGCACCTTGAATGCCTTTGCAGACGGTTGTCAACATTCGACTCGCCGCAAATATGCCTTGCTGCTGGCGTGCTACTGCAAGGCACTGGGGCTCTGGGATGATTACAGGCTGGGTCATGCGAAAAATGAGTTGCTAAGTGTCACAAAACAAATTCCTAATCTTAAAGACCAATATGAGAAAATATGCAATTTAGTGGAAGATCAACAGAAATCCAAGACAGAAGAATCATTGTTGATTTTAACCGACCTTTTTTTCAATGCGTCCCGCAGCTTAAAGCGGGGTCAATTTGCCGACACGTTGGCTCGAGTCATCAGAACCTATGAGGGTTTGCTGAAGTGGCGACTGTTGCATGCGCATAACACCCCACCGGTCCTCAGCCGAATGGAGCCGGATAAGAGAAAAGAGGTGGTGGACTTCTTAGAAGCAAACGGCCGGCGAGTGGACAAGAAAGGGTATTTAATGTGTGACAATATTGAAATGTTGCTTCAGGAATTTTATAGAGATAAAGAGGTACTGGAATGGCAAGAAGTTATAAAGCAATACAAGTATGCTCGCAACAAAAGCATCGTCGCTCACGGCACGGATAAGGTGAAAGAAGAAATCGCCCGAAAAGCGTTGGAGGCTCTGCGGAAGATTCTTGTGGAAAATGGTGCCGATTTGAACGGTTATCCCCTGTCTGATGAGAATCTCATAGCGCATGAACAGGAGTTGTTTTCGAGGCTGTTTCAGTGTTGAGGGCTGCCTGATATTCCAACGATGCCCATTCGGTAATGGTGCGAAGCCTATGCACGAAGGGCCATCATTTCCCTTGACATTTCAAAGGAATTTGTTTATACTCAAGGCATGATGACAAACCAACGCAAGCGAGGATCCATTATGGCGAACTGGAAATGCTCATCCTGCGGCGAGACGAAAGAGGCGCGCTGCAAACCCAAGAAATGCCCGAAGTGCGGCAAGTCGAACACGTTCGTGAAAAAAGAGTAGAACGATTCGACGGATTCATTTCCATCAAATTCGGCGTGAAGCGATCCTCATCGGATCGCTTTACTTTTTGCGCAGTCCGCAAGCGGGCAAGCAAGGATCCCATCGTTTGTACTTCGGCAGGAATCTCCCCTGGCCCGAGCTTGAATGGGATAAAAAAGAGAAAAAAATAAAAAAAGAGCTTGACTCTGTCGTTTTTAAATTATATATTGTGGACATTATATATCCAATATGGGATTCAAGTTGCAAATCCAAATGTCCACCGAATTCGCGCTGCACGGGTTGCTTTATTTGGCATCGCATCGTGATTCCGCACCGATTCAATTGCCTGATGTCGCGGCGGCGATCAAAGTGCGGCAGAGTTATCTGCGCAAGCTCTTTCAGCAGATGGTCAAATCCGGCATCCTCGAAGCTTACAAGGGAGCCAACGGAGGTTACCGTCTGAAACGGGATCCGGCGGAGATCACCTTCTACGATGTGCTGCACGCGGTTGAAGGCGACCCGGGACGCTATCATTGCCTGGCGCGGGAGCGTGCCTGCGAATTGCAAATTGATTGTCCGATCAACACGGAATTCGGTGAGGCTTTTCAGTTGCTGCGGAATCAGCTCAAGCAGGTAACCCTGGCGTCGATCCTTCATTCGAGAGCTGTGGCTTCGAAGCCTATTACCTGGCTGAGCCACCCAAGCCGTCAGCACCGAACTCGCGATTGAGCCGATAGACAATCGAAATATTGTAGCGAAAGAAAGGATTCCAGCATGGAGATCGTGAAAACCATCAACGTCAAAGGCATGGATCACCAACAGCGCGAGAGCATTATTTTTCCGACCATCCGAGGGCTGCAGTCGGGGGAAACTGGCCGTTTGATCGTGGAATTTAATCCGTTGCCGCTGGTCTATATGTTCAAAGCCGGGGGGGATCTTGAAGTCTCGTACGAAAAAGAAGGTCCCGACGAATGGATTCTGAACATAAAACGCATTGCCCCGAACACGAATCCGCGAGCGGACCTCAAGCAGTTGCTGCAGGAATTGCGCCAAGGGAACGCTTCAGAGGAAATCAAAGAGAAAGCCAGGACTTTCTTTCAAGCGGTTGACGCCAAGGCGTTGGGCGAATTGGAGCAGGAATTGATCCGGGAAGGAGTTACTCATGACGAGATCCGCAGCAGCCTTTGCGATCTTCATCTCGAAGTGCTGGGGCAAGCCCTCGTGGAAAAGCGGATTCAAGTTTTTGCGCCGCATCCTGTGCATACTATGATGGAAGAGCATAAAATCATCGTCAATAAATTAAACGAGTTGAATGAGTTCGTTCAGAATATTAAAACGAAGGACAATTTCGCGGAGATAGAACCGGAGCTGAAGCGGTTGCAGGATATCGCTCATCACCTGGTGGAAGCGGAAAACCATCACCTGCGCGAAGAAGAGGCGTTGTTTCCGGTGCTGGTAAAGCACAACGTCGTCGAACCGCCATCCATTATGAAGATGGATCACGTCGAATTCCGCAAGCGCAAACGGGAGTTATACGAAATCGCTCTGAATCCGAAAAGCCTCCCCTTCATAGAATTCAAGAAACGCGTCATCGAATTGGGCGAATATCTGAACCGCGAATTGGGCAGCCACATTTTCAAGGAGGATAACATTCTCTATCAAATCGCCCTGCAGATTTTATCACCGGAAGAGTGGGAGCAGATCAAGGAAGCTTGCGACCGCATCGGCTACTGCTGTTTTACTCCGGCAGAACCTGAGTCGGATAGCGACGAGATCGAATTGGATCTTCGATCTTTGCCGCCTTCGCAACGGCATGATTTAATCATGAGGCGGTGGGCGGAATTAGCCCCCGGAAGGACGCTGCGCATCATCAACGATCATGATCCCAAGCCGCTGCGCTATCAATTTGAAGCGGAGTTTGCCGGGAAGTTTGAGTGGGTGTATGCTTCATCCGGTCCGGAGACGTGGGAAATAAAAATCAGCAAGATGCGGTCATAACCTATGCGGATCCAAGAGATGGAAAACATAAATAACGCGGAACTTATAAGCAGGAATCGCAAAGCCGCGGTGAAACCGAATCGTCAACGGGAAACCGTGTTGATCGCTAAATTCATACACCTTTATTGCCGCGGCAAACACGGCTCGAACGGAGAACTCTGCCTGCACTGCGAGGAACTGCTCCATTACGCCGGTGAAAAGTTAGACCGATGCCCTTACGATCCCA
>CAZUTK010000002.1:4613-30393 GCA_964623265.1 uncultured bacterium
GGCCGGCGCTGTCCCACGCATTGCTACGAAGAAAAAATGCGGGTTCGGATGAAGGAGGTAATGCGCTATTCCGGAATGCGGTTCGTGCTGCGCGGAAGATTGGATTGGCTGGTAAAATACTTTCTCATCACGAGAGTTCTGGATCGCGCAGAATTGACAATCCGGCGAAGGAGTCAAACGAAAGAATCGTCGTCATCGAATCACCATACCGCAACGAACGAGGATTTAGAGAGGGAAAGGATGAAATTATGAGCGCCTTTGAAGATCCAATTATTCGTTTTATGGATGAACACCAGCAAGGGCTGCGCGAGCTGAAAAAACTGCTCAATGCGGCGAAAGAACTGAAGCTCAAAGGGTATGATCCGGAGCTGTATGAAAAATTGCACGACGCCACCCGCTTTATCAATGAAGAGGTGAGAGCGCATAATCAGAATGAAGAGAATGCGCTGTTTCCCGCGCTGGAGGAAAAGATTGGGACAAGCGGGCCGACCGCGGTTATGCGTTCCGAACATCAGCAGCTCTGGGAGGCTCTGGATCGTCTGGAATCGGACTTGAACCTGCTCTTGACAGATGGAGTCAACAATCCCCGAATTGCACGCATCGCGGAACTCTCCACCTTTATCCACGACCTTCTCAGCCAGCATATCAGCAAGGAAGACAACATCCTCTATCCCATGGCGAGAAGGGTATTGAGCGGACGAGAGCTGCAGGAAATCAGCCGCAAGATGGCGGGCGTTCCCGAGCCGATGCCGCCGTCGGTTTGAGGTGAAATCACGCTGAGCGCATATCCAGGCGGGGTGGAGTAAATCCCGCCTTTTTTATTGGCTTTAAAGACGACTCGGATTGAAACAGCGAAGTGGATCGCCGAATTGGATTCAAGCGGTGTCATCCACCGGATCAGAATTCGTAAGAGACGATTCGGGACAGCAGAGCAAGCCATAAAATTTTTTGCTCTCCCCTCTTGACAAAATGCTTTTGTTTACGTATATTATGCGAAAAAAATAGCACTCTCCTTTAGTGAGTGCTAACAATATCTTTGTATAACATACTGATTATCAGGAGGTTAGCATGAAAGTCGGAATTAAACCTGTGGATGAACGAATCCTCGTCGAACCTCTGCAGGAAGAGGAACGCAAGGTCGGCGGCATCATCATCCCCGATACCGTAAAGGAGCGTCCGCAGATGGGCAAGGTGATCGCTCTGGGCGACGACGTGCCCAAGAAGGACGGCGGTAAAGTCCTCTCCCAAATCGTCAAAGTGGGCGACAAGGTGCTCTACGCCAAGTACGGCGGAACCGAGATCAAACACGGCGACACCGAATACCTGATCGTGTCCCGCAGCGATATCCTGGCTATTGTAAATGATTAAACCATCAGAACAGAAAGAGAGGTTTTAGAATATGTCAGCGAAGAAAATCGAATACAATGTTGACGCCAGGACCGGTCTGAAAAAGGGTGTGGATAAGCTGGCGGAAGCCGTCAAGGTCACCCTGGGTCCCAAAGGGCGCAACGTCGTGATTGACAAGAAGTTCGGAGCTCCGACGGTCACCAAAGACGGTGTCACCGTCGCCAAAGAAATCGAACTCGAGGATCCCATCGAAAATATGGGAGCTCAGATGGTGCGCGAAGTCGCTACGAAGACATCCGATCAAGCGGGCGACGGCACTACCACCGCCACACTGCTGGCTCAGAGCATTCTTCATGAAGGGATGCGCAATGTCACTGCGGGCGCCAACCCGATGGAATTGAAGCGGGGGATCGAAAAAGGCGTCGAAGCGGTCGTCGCGCATTTGAAGACCATTAGCCGCGAAATTTCTTCCAAGGAGGAAATCGCCCAGGTGGCGTCCATCTCCGCCAATAACGACGAATCCATCGGGGCGTTGATCGCCGATGCTATGGATAAAGTCGGCAAGGACGGCGTGATTACGGTCGAAGAAGCCAAGTCCACCGAGACCACGTTGGAAGTCGTGGAAGGGATGCAGTTTGACCGCGGCTATATATCCCCCTATTTCGTCACCAATCCTGATGATATGGAAGCCGTGTTGGAAAATCCCAAGATCCTCATCCACGATAAGAAGATCTCCGTGATGAAGGATTTGCTTCCCATTCTCGAAAAGGTGGCGCAGACCGGCTCATCGCTGCTCATCATCGCGGAAGACGTCGAAGGGGAGGCTCTGGCGACGTTGGTGGTCAATAAGCTGCGCGGCACGCTGAAAGTCGCAGCCGTCAAGGCTCCAGGCTTTGGCGATCGCCGCAAAGCCATGCTGGAAGACATCGCCATCTTGACCGGCGGGCGCGTCATTTCCGAAGAAGCCGGCTTCAAGCTGGAAAATGCGCTCTTGTCGGATCTGGGCAGCGCCAAGACGGTGACGATTGATAAAGACAACACCACGATCGTCGAAGGCGCCGGCAAGTCCGAAGACATCAAAGGGCGCGTGGCGCAGCTCAAGAAGCAGATCGAAAGCACCACCTCGGACTACGATCGCGAAAAACTGCAGGAACGTCTGGCGAAGCTGGCGGGCGGTGTCGCCGTGCTGAAGATCGGCGCCGCCACGGAAGTCGAGATGAAGGAGAAAAAAGCCCGCGTGGAAGACGCCCTGCACGCCACCCGCGCCGCGGTGGAAGAAGGCATCGTACCCGGAGGCGGAGTCGCCTTGCTGCGCTGCATCCCAGCTCTCGATAAACTCAAGCTGGACGGCGAAGAGGCGGTCGGCTTGAACATCTTGAAGCGCGTTCTGGAAGAGCCCATCCGCCAGATCGTCAATAATGCCGGCGCGGAAGGCTCGGTCGTGGTGCAGAAGGTGAAAGAGCACGAGGGCGCCTATGGTTACAATGCCCGTACAGAAAAGTACGAGGATCTGGTCAAAGCCGGCGTCATTGATCCCACCAAGGTCACGCGCACGGCGCTGGAAAACGCCGCCTCCGTCGCGGCTCTGCTGCTGATGACCGAAGCGGTCGTATACGAGAAGCCCGAAGAGGAAAAGACGCCTGCAATGCCCCCCGGAGGGATGGGCGGCGGGATGTACTGATCCCATCCGCAAGAACAAGGGTGAGAAAAAGGGGCGATCTTTCAAGATCGCCCCTTCGTTTTTTCGGAATGAATGGGAACGGAAAGGATGCGTCGCGTGCTCAGACCGGAGCGAAGCGCGCTTGGAAGAAGCGCAACTGCGGAGGTTCAAACACGAACTTCAAGCCGCGGATTTTTTCCCGCTTCTTAAACACTTCGATGATCCCTTCCGCTGCGAAATCCAGATGACTCTGCGTGTACACTCTTCTCGGAATGGTCAAACGCACTAATTCCAATTTGGGCTTGTGATTTTCGCCGGTCTTCTTATCGCGTCCCGCGGATACGATGCCGCGTTCCATCGCGCGCACGCCGGTTTCCACGTAGATCGCCGCCGCCAGCGCCTGAGCGGGGAATTGTTCTTGTGGTATATGCGGCAGAAATTCCTTCGCATCCAGGAAAATGGCGTGACCGCCGTGCGGAACGACGTGCGGTATGCCCGCTTCCTGCAGAATGTTGCCGAAATAGTTCACCTGTTCCACCCGATAGCGGATGTAATCGTTGCCGGCGACCGCTTCACGAATCCCTTGCGCGAACGCCGCCATATCCCGACCCGCCAATCCGCCGTATGTATGCAATCCTTCGTAGATCACCACCTGTGCGCGGGCGTCAATGAAGAACGATTCGTCGTTCATCGCCAGGAAGCCGCCGATGTTCACCAATCCGTCCTTCTTGCCGGAGCAGGTGCATCCGTCGGTGTAGGAGCAGATTTCCTTCACGATTTCGCGGATGGATTTGTTCTGATAGCCCGGTTCGCGCTGCTGGATGAAATACGCATTTTCCACGGTGCGGGTGTTGTCCAGCATGATCTGAATCTTGTATTGATCGCAGAATTTTCGCAGTTCCTTTAAGTTGGCGATGGAAATCGGTTGGCCTCCCGCCATATTGACGCAGGTTTCGTAGCTGATATAGGGAATGCGCTCCGCGCCGACTTCGTCCACCAGCTTCTGCATCTTGGCGATGTCCACGTTGCCTTTGAAGGGGTGCATGCTTTTGGGATCGTGAGCTTCATCTATGATGACGTCTACAAAGGTACCGCCTGCCAGTTCCTGATGAAGCCGAGTGGTGGTAAAATACATATTGCCTGGGATATAATCGCCCGGCTTGATCAGGAGCTTCGACATGATATGTTCCGCGGCTCTGCCCTGGTGCGTGGGAACGAAGTATTTATATCCGAACACCTCCTGCACGGTTCGTTCCAGATCGTAGAAGTTGCGGCTGCCGGCGTAGGCTTCGTCGCCCAGCTGCAACGCCGCCCACTGAGCGTCCGACATGGCGCTGGTCCCGCTGTCCGTCAACAGATCTATATAGACGTCTTCGGATCGAAGCAGAAAGGTGTTGTAGCCTGCTTCTTCAATGGCTTTCTGCCGATATTCACGAGTCGTGACTTTGATGGGTTCGATGGTCTTGATGCGGAAAGGCTCGGGTACGTATTTCACCGTGGCTCCTCTGATGGTTTCAGTCCAATTAATCGGTTTCCGATTGCCGATATAAATGCTACTGTTAACGGGGCTCGATCCCGTCTTTTTGCACGGGTTTTCGAGTTCACGTTAATATAAACTATAAATTTCACAAAAGCAAGGAATTTTTGTTCGGCGGGTTTTAAGGCAGATGATCGGCGTGTCCGGCGGTTTGGAATCAGACTTTCACAACAGCTGTACGCCTGCTGGGGATCGAACCCAGAACCCTCGGCTTAGAAGGCCGATGCTCTCTCCATTGAGCTACAGGCGCGAGATTTCACTGGTGAAAGACGGCGCTCATCGCCGCAGCATTTCAATATGCGGGATGCCGTCTTCGTTATAAGGCGCGCTCACCACTGCGAATCCCAAATCCCGATAGAAATGCTCCAGACGCAATTGAGCCGAGATGCGGATGCCGGCGCCAGGGCACAAGGTCGCCGCCTGTCGAATGCCTTCGTTCATCAGTGCTTTTCCCAAACCCTGATGGCGAACATCCTGTCTAATCAACACTCTGCCGATGGAAGGTTCCGGATATTTTGCACCAGGTTCGATGATGCGAAGGTATGCAACCAGTTCTTCATTCGCGTCATAGCCCAGCAAATGCCAGGCGCGGCGGTCTAAGCTGTCCAACTCAGCATAGGGACAGTTCTGTTCAACGACGAACACCCGTTCCCGCAATGAGGCGAAATCGTATAATTGATCGCTGCTTAACTGTCGAAAATGCAGGAACTGCCACCGGATTCTCATAGATGAGCATTGCCGCAGAAGGGCGTTGTCTGGCCGATTTGCGCTGTCGGGGCGACTGGATTTGAACCAGCGACACCCTGGTCCCAAACCAGGTGCGCTACCAGGCTGCGCTACGCCCCGAAAGTTCGAAACTTCAATATACGTTTTCCGGCAGCCATTGTCAAGCGCAAGATCTTCTTTTCGTGCTTCACGGCTATTTCCGGACACGAAGATACAGGAATAAACCGAACAGTATGAAGACGGCGTTTCCCAGCCAGGCGGCATAGAACGGATTCAATGCCCCGTTGAAGCCCATAACCCGTCCGATCTGCTGCAGGGCGAAATAGATGAAACTGATCAACAATCCAAGCCCCCAGGACAATACCAGACCGGATCGGCGATACGCCGCGGAGATCGGCACACCAAGCAGTACAACTATCGCGCAGGTGAAAGGCATAGACAGCTTGAACGCCAATTCCACCAGCCATTTTTGAGGATTGCCGCCCAGCATCCGCAGCCGTTCGACGTAGCGGCGCAGCTGCCAGTAGCCCATCTCCTCAGGATCCGTCTGCACTTTCATCAGATCCGCGGGCTTGAAAGTCAGATCCGGAAACGGCACGCTGTCCAGACGCGTTGGGGTGAAGCTTTCCCTGGAGTAGCGCCGATATTTTCCATTCAAAACCACCCACTGCGAATCACGCCAGACCGCCTGCCTGGCGGTCAAGCGTTCCCTCATTTGCGCCCCGTCGTAACGTCCCCAATCCAGATCATAAATAGTCTGTGTTTTGACGTCGAAATTGTCAATATGCACCATTTCGCCAGGGCGTTCCCTCAAATAGATTCTCCCCTGGCGACTCGCTTGATCCGGCGAAACCCCTTTGACGTTGTAGCGGTAGATGTCCTTGCTGCGCTTGTTGGTGTACGGGACGATCGTTTCCCCGAATAAGAAGTTGACGCCCGAAAGGACGAGACCTGCAGTTAAAAGGTGCAGCAGGATGCGATGCAATCCGATACCCGACGCTTTCATGGCGGTCAATTCGTTGCTGCGGGAAAGATTGCCTACGGCGAACAGTGTCGCCAGCAGCGTCGCCACCGGCAGCATCAGATAAACGATGTACGGCAGATAATACCCATAGTAGAGAAAGACCACTGAATAGGAAACTTTCTTGTCAATGAACGTGTCCAGATGTTCGATCAAATCCACAACGATGAAGATCAGCGACGCCGCCAGCAGCGAGAAGAGCAGATAGTGGATGAAAAACCTCAGCACATAGCGGTCGAAGATTCGCAGCGGGGGAGTCAATCCGTTCACAGACATCATCAGAGTATCGTTTCAGAGGATCCTTAGATCATCTTACTTTCCAATCGCTTAATATATCCCGCGGAATATCAGGAAGCAAGCAAATGCTGGATGGGTTTTGATTCCCGGCGATGCGAATCAGATCGGATTTCTTTTTGGGTCTTCCATAGAAATTTGTCCGAAGTGTCCGAGAAATGTAGAAATTACGAAATTAAAATCATTCCCAGGAACTCGCTTGACTCGCGGGTGTTTGCGTTTTATATTTAGCTGTATCGCCTTATTCCAGATATGCTGGAAAAGCGGTCAATATCTATCCGGGGATTGCCAACGAAGCCTTCAAAGAGCTCGTTTATCAACTAACGCGTACTAAATATCACAATCATCCCTTCAGGGTTATCAATACGAGATTTCGGCATTGGCGCAGATTTTCTCTCGACGGGCAAATCGCATCCCCATCGTCATTGCGGCGGTTTTGGCATCCACGGGTGCTTTGCTGATTGCATCATTTTGGTATTACGGATCCCCTCAGTTCATAGAAGTCGGATATCGCCCCGCGCAGCCCATCCCATACAGCCACAAACTGCACGCCGGCGATCTCGGTTTGGACTGCCGGTATTGCCACAGTCAGGTCGAGATTTCCCCCGCCGCTAATATCCCTCCCGTTCAGACCTGCATGAACTGTCATCGAATCATCGGACAGGATAGTGAAAAGCTGCTTCCACTGCGGGAGAGCTGGGCGTCCGGGAAACCGATTCAATGGGTGCGCGTGCACAAACTCCCAGAATACGTCTATTTCAATCACAGCGCTCATTTACGGGCGGGCGTCGGTTGTATCTCCTGTCATGGCAATGTTTCTCAAATGGAAAGAGTCATGCAGGTGAAGCCGTTCAGCATGGGTTGGTGTCTAGATTGTCACCGCAATCCGGACCCCCACCTGCGTCCGATTTCAGAGATCACCAATATGAAATGGAAAGCGAGCTCGGATCACAAGAAGTGGGTCGCACAATTTAAAAAAGAGAGAAAAATCGCTCCGCGCGACGAATGTTCCGCATGTCATCGTTGATGAAAGATCAAGACGAAATTTTAGATCTGGTCGGATCTGATTCCGATCGGGATGGCCGAATCCAGGCACTGCTGAACCGAGCTTATCCGGAAGGCGAAGGTCTGGATCCTCTGAATCGTCGGACTTTTTTGAAACTCGCCGGAGCTACTTTGGCTCTGGCGGGACTGGCGGGCTGCCGTCGTCCGGTGGAAAAAATTGTTCCCTATTTGTCGTCTCCGGAAGAAGTGGTGCTGGGTGTGCCGAATTATTACGCCACGTCGATGCCGTTTGGATTGGATGCGTACGGGTTGATCGTGGAGAGCCACGAAGGCCGCCCCACCAAGATCGAAGGCAACCCCGATCATCCTTCGACACTGGGGGGCACGAACAGCATAATCCAGGCGGCGATCCTGGAACTCTACGACCCGGATCGCTCCCGGAAGGTGATGAATAACGGACGAGTATCCACCTGGACGGAATTCGTGGAATTCTGGCGGACACTGGAGGAAGGGTTCGCTTCTTCCGGCGGCCAAGGGTTGGCGGTATTGACTGAAAGTTTTGCATCGCCTACACTCTCCAGATTGCGCAGGGAGGTTGCCGCCCGTTACCCGCGAATGACTTGGGCTGCATACGAGCCCATCAGCGACGAGAATCTCTATCAGGGAGTGCAATGGGCATTCGGAAGGACTTTACACCCTCTTTATCATTTCGACCGTGCAGCGGTGATTGCATCTCTGGATTCTGATTTCCTCTTTACGGAAAGCGGTTCCCTTGCCGCAGCGCGCGGATTCGCCGCGAGACGAAATCCCGCAGGGAAGGATCAGGATCAAAGACCCGGCGGCATGAATCGCCTGTATGCGATCGAAAGTCCGTTTACGCTGACCGGCGCGGCGGCGGATCACCGTCTGGCGATGCGCAGCAGTCGGATCGGTTCATTCGCCGCGGCATTGGCGGGAATGCTTCGAAATCGGGGTCTCCGCTTGCAGGTCGGCGATATTCCCGATGCCGATCTCTTTCCATCAGAAGCTCGCCTGCTGGATGCTCTGGCGGATGATCTGATGGAGAACGCCGGGGAATGCTTGATCATCGCCGGACGCCGCCAACCCCCAGCCGTTCATGCGCTGGCGTTGCTGATGAACACCGCCTTGGGGAACTTGGGAAAGACCATCACCTTCAGCGATCTTCAAGATGCGGCTCTACCGGACCGAAATGGGTTGAAATCATTGACCGACCAAATGAAACGGGGCGATATTTCCTGTTTGATGATCATCGGCGGAAATCCCGTTCTTGACAGTCCCGCCGATCTGGACTTCGCGGCGGCTCTCGAGCATGTGCAGCATTCGATCCATCTGAGTCTTTACCAAAATGAGACTTCGCAGCAGGTGACCTGGCATCTGAATCGCACGCATTTTCTGGAAAGCTGGGGGGATGCAAGAGCCCTGGACGGCACTCCGAGCGTGATTCAGCCTATGATTGAACCGCTCTACGGAGGACACAGTCCGGTTGAATTTCTGAATGTAATCGCGACTGGAGAGGATCGCCGCGGATACGGAATCGTCCGGGATACTTGGCGGACTCTTCTGCCGGCGGCAGACTTTGAAACGCTCTGGCGGCGGATCTTGAATGACGGAATCTGGAAGGACGGCAAAGAACCGGCAATGGTAAATCTGGATCCGGGTGCTCTGAAGTCTCATTTGAAGGGGAAATCGTTTTCGCAATCCACCGGCGAGGAACTGCTTTTTATGCCGGATGCCAAAATCTGGGACGGTCGTTTTGCCAACAACGGCTGGCTGCAGGAGACACCCGATCCCTTGACCAAGATCACCTGGGGCAATGTTGCGCTCATCAGCCCTGCTCATGCGACTGAGCTAGGCATCCGCAATGGAGATCACATCAGACTGCGCAGCGGAGGGCGGGAAATCGTCCTCCCCGCGTGGGTGCAGCCGGGGATGGCGGATGGGACGATCGCGGTCGCTCTGGGGTACGGCCGCAGCTGCGCGGGCGGCACGGGGGACGGCGTTGGGACGAATGCGTATCCGCTGCGCACCGTCGAGAGTTTTGATCTTCTCGTCGAAATAGAAGTGGAACGCGCCGAAGGCGAGTCCAGCCTGGCGGTTACGCAACAGCAGCGCTCAATGATGGGACGCCCCTTGATCCGAGAAGCCACCCTGACGGAATATCAGAAAAACCCCGTTTTCGCCCGCAAGATGATGGAAATCCCCCCTCGGCAGAGTCTCTGGAAGGAGCATGAGTACCATGAAGGCTACCAGTGGGGAATGGTGATTGACTTGAATCGCTGCATCGGGTGCCAAGCCTGCGTCACCGCTTGTCAGGCGGAAAACAACATCCCCATCGTCGGGAAAGAGCGGGTCATCCAGGGGCGGATTATGCACTGGATCCGCGTGGACGGTTATTGGATCGAGGAGGGCGCGAATACGCGTCTGGCATTTCAACCGATTCCCTGCCAACATTGCGAAATGGCTCCGTGCGAAAATGTCTGTCCCGTGGCAGCGACGGTGCACGACCGTGAGGGATTGAACTTGATGACATACAACCGCTGCGTAGGAACGCGGTATTGTTCGAACAACTGCCCGTATAAAGTCAGGCGCTTTAATTTCTTCCATTACACCAAGCATTATTCCGAGACTTTGAAGATGGCTCAGAACCCGGATGTGACGGTGCGCTCTCGCGGAGTCATGGAAAAGTGCACCTATTGTCTGCAGCGCATCAATCGAGCCAAAATGCGAGCCAAACAGGAGGAGCGAGAAGTGCAGGACGGCGAAATTATGCCTGCCTGCCAGCAGGCTTGTCCCGCCGGAGCCATCACGTTCGGCAATATCAACTCCCAGAGCAAAGTGCGTCTATTGAAGGAAAACCCGCTCAACTACGAAATCCTGGCGGAATTCAATACAAGACCGCGGACCTCCTATCTGGCAAGAGTGAGGAACCCCAATCCGAAGCTTGAGATCTGAATTCGAGGTCGGGGAAATCGAATTTGTACGCTATTCCTTGAAAACCTGAACCGAGATTTTCGTGAAATCGTCCGTCGAAACCGATTCGTCCGCAATCCTATCCGATCCCGTGCTGATCGCAGGCAACCCTACATTTCATACGGTGACAGACCGCATCTGCCGGATCGTCGAGGATAAGACCCGCTTGAACTGGTGGATCGCCGTCAGCCTGACCGGTTCGCTGGCTCTGCTGATGTTCGGCATGATAGGCTGGCTGCTGTTGAAGGGGATAGGCATCTGGGGAGTCAATGTCCCCGTCGGCTGGGGGTTCGCCATCATCAATTTTGTGTTTTGGGTGGGGATCGGTCACGCGGGTACTCTGATTTCCGCTATCCTGTTTTTGCTGCGGCAGAAATGGCGAACGTCCATCAACCGCTTCTCGGAAGCAATGACGATTTTCGCCATCCTCTGCGCAGGCATTTGGCCCGCGATTCACATCGGGCGGGTCTGGGTGGGATATTGGCTGTTTCCCATCCCAAATCAAATGCAGATGTGGCCTCAATTCCGCAGCCCTTTGATGTGGGACGTCTTTGCGGTCAGCACCTATTTCACCTGCTCGGCGCTGTTCTGGTATTTGGGTATGGTTCCCGATCTGGCGACTCTGCGCGATCGCGCCCGCACCCGCCTGCGTCAGGCGATCTACGGGCTGCTGGCTCTCGGTTGGCGCGGGGGGCATCGGCAGTGGAAACACTACGAACTGGCGTACCTGATCCTGGCGGGGATATCCACTCCGCTGGTGCTTTCGGTGCACAGCATCGTGGCGACGGATTTCGCCGTCAGCCAGCTGCCCGGCTGGCACACCACCATCTTCCCGCCCTATTTCGTCGCCGGCGCCATCTTCTCCGGTTTCGCTATGGTGATCACGTTGACCATCATCGCCCGAAAAGTCTTTCGCCTCGAAGATTTCATCACACTGCAGCATTTCGACAAGATGGCGAAAATAGTGCTGGTGACCGGAATGATGGTCGGATATGCGTATGCCATCGAATTTTTCATCGCCTGGTACAGCGGCAACGAGTATGAGCGCTTCACGTTTATCAATCGCGCCTTCGGACCCTATGCTTGGGCATACTGGATTATGGTGACCTGCAATATCGCCGTGCCGCAATTGCTCTGGTTTAAGAAACTGCGATCGAGCCTCCCCGTGCTGTTCGTCGTTTCCATACTGATCAACGTGGGGATGTGGTTCGAACGCTTCGTCATCGTGGTGACATCCCTGCATCGCGATTTTCTGCCGTCGAGCTGGGGATATTACAAGCCGACGATCTTCGACATCGGGACGTTCGCCGGAAGTTTCGGACTCTTCCTCACGCTTTTTCTGCTTTTTCTGCGCTTTATGCCTATGATCGCTATGTCGGAAGTGAAAGGGGTTCTCCCCGCAGGGAAGAAGCGCTCATCCGGAGGTGGTGTATGAACGCGCCGGAAGTCGTCTGGGGCATCACCGCGCAATTTCGACAGCCTGAGGATTTGCTTTCCGCTGCGCGGGAATTGCGGCGAGCCGGCTACCGTCAGTTTGAATGTCACAGCCCCTTTCCCATACATGGAATGGATGAAGCCGCAGGGGAAAAGCGGTCGAAGGTCAGTCTGGCGGCAGGGATCATGGCGCTGGTCGGATTGTCCGCCGGTTTCGCTCTGCAGGCCTGGACCGGCGCAGTGGACTACCCCCATCTGGTCTCCGGAAAACCTTTCTTCAGTTTTCAGGCGTATTTACCTGTCACTTTCGCCTGCGCCGTTCTGCTGGCGGCGTTCGGAGCCGTTTTCGCCTTTCTGGCGATGATGAATTTCAAGTATCATCACCCGGTTTTTCATTCGGAACGTTTCGTGAAATTTTCAGATGACGGATTCTTCATCAGCGTGATCGCTTCGGATGCAAATTTCGACCGGGAGAAGACCCGCGAATTTCTCACCGGCATCGGCGGGGAAAATGTGGAATTATTGGTGAGCTCATGATTCGCCGTTGCGAAAAAAGCGCGCGCTGGATTGCTTTGCTGCTTGGGTGGATCATCCTCTTGGTGAATGGCGGCTGCTACCGCGGTCAGCCTTCCGAGAAGCCGCCGGTGCGGGTTGTGCCGGATATGGATGAGCAGCCGAAGATCTTGCCGCAGAGCATCAGTCATTTTTTCGCCGATTCCGCTGCTATGCGCAAACCCGTGGAAGGCACGGTGGCGCGGGGTTGGGTGCTGGAGGATTCCGCCTATTTCACAGGCATTGATCCCGCGACCGGTGAGGCGGTTTTAAAGTCTCCGGTTTCGCCGACGTTGACAGGGTTACAGCGGGGGCGGGAGCGGTTCGACATCTATTGTTCGGTGTGCCACAGCCGGGTCGGCGACGGCAAGGGAATCCTGATCGAACGCGGATACATCCCGCCGCCGAATTTCCATTCCAATCTAATCCGCAACTATCCGGATGGACATATCTTTCGAGTCATCAGCAACGGGATCCGCAATATGCCCGGTTACAGTCGGCAGATATCCGTCGCCGATCGCTGGTTGATCGTCAATTATCTGCGGGCGTTGCAGTTCAGCCAGAATGCATCGCTGGACGATATCCCACCGGAGATGAGAGGACAATTCAAATAGAGAAAGCCTTGCAATACGACGCAGAGAAATATCGCATTCATTTCGATGGTAGAAAAATCAGGGCAATCCTATTCGTGGGGATTCTCGGAATGACTGCGAGCGGAATGCTTTTGACTTCGCATCCTGGCAGGTTTTTCAGCTCTTATCTGGTCGCTTTCAGTTTTTGGCTTTCCATCAGCCTGGGATGCTTCTTTTTCGTGATGCTGCACCATTTGACCGGCGCACGCTGGAGCATCGTCATTCGCCGCTTCGCCGAGATGTTGATGGCGAATCTGCCTGTGTTAGCGATCTTTTTTCTGCCGCTGATCTTCGGCATCCATGAGATCTATCACTGGAGTCATGCCGAAGCGGTGACGAAGGATGAAATTTTAGCGAAAAAGGCTCCGTATCTGAATGTTCCGTTTTTCATTCTGCGTGCAGCAGGGTATTTTATCGTCTGGTCTCTTTTCACCCAGAAACTGTATCGCACTTCACTGGAACAAGATCGGGTTTTCGATTCAAGGCAGATTCTCCGATTCCGCCGGATCAGCGCACCGGGGATGATCCTCTTCGCACTGACCTGCACCTTCGCCGCTTTCGACTGGCTGATGTCCACCGATGCGCATTGGTATTCGACGATTTTCGGCGTTTACTTCTTCGCTGGATCTGTTATCGCCGCGTTATGCGCGATCACCTTGATCATCCTATTCCTGCGGCGGCGTGGAGTCTTAGTGCAGGAGATCACTGCGGAGCATTACCACGACCTGGGCAAGTTGATCTTCGCCTTCACGATTCTCTGGGCATATATGGCGTTTTCGCAGTATTTCCTGATCTGGTACGCCAACATCCCGGAAGAGACGGCTTGGTTTCACCACCGCTGGCGCGACGGCTGGAAGACGATTTCCATCCTGCTGCCGATCGCTCATTTCGCGGTGCCGTTCCTCGTGCTTCTCAGCCGTGCCGCCAAACGCGATCCGCGCGTCTTGACGGTCGTCTGCATCTGGATGCTGATCTTCCATTGGGTGGATTTAGCCTGGCTGGTTTATCCGAATTTCCCTGCTGAAACCCGCCTGATTCGCCCCGCCGATGGCGTCCTCTGGCTCGGCATCGGAGGTTTTTTTCTTTGGTTCTTGAGTAAAAAAATAACGAAATATGCAATTCTGCCGGTAAACGATCCGGGTTTACAGGAATCGTTTCATTTCAAGAATATGTAAAGCAAACTATGGCGCAGGGCGAAGAGAAAGATTTAGTCCACTCGGAAAATACCGGTTACGAGCGGCGCGACGCCGCGATCACAGGCTTGATCGCTGTAGCGGTTGTTTCGCTGGTGATCGTTGTCGTGGCTGTGTTCGCGGTGTATCAGCTGTTCATTGCCTCGCGCGAGCAGATCGTGGATGAAGTCGTCCTCCGGCCGGAATCCGCCGTGCTGCGCGAATTGCGGGCGCGCGAAGAGGCGGTTCTGAATTCTTACGACGTAGTGGATGCCCAGAAGGGGATTTATCGAATTCCGATCGAACGGGCGATGAAGTTGATGGCGGAACGTTCTTATCTGGAGAAATCTGGGAATCCGTGAAAAAACTCTTCGAATATACGTTCCCGACGAGACGAGAAAATGACCTATCGAATCCTCAGTGTATTTTTTTTACTGTTCTGC
This sequence comes from uncultured bacterium, assembly GCA_964623265.1. Lineage (GTDB taxonomy): Bacteria > Electryoneota > B3-LCP > B3-LCP > B3-LCP > CAZUTK01. The sequence goes on from CAZUTK010000002.1 coordinate 19,428, forward strand.
TTCAGCGGCGAAATCTTTGCGCAGCTCGTCAAACAGGAAGACACCGAACTGCAGAGGATCGCGGTGGAGGAGCATTTAGGACAGAAGATTCCGCTCGACCTGCGCTTTCGAAATACCCGCGGTGATCCGGTCGTTCTGGGCGAGATCTTTCGGCGGGGTATGCCGGTGCTGCTCTCGCTCTATTACACCAATTGTCCTATGCTCTGTTCGCTGTTGTTGACCGGACTGGCGAAAGGGGTGCGCGGGATGGAGTTGACTCCCGGGAAGGATTTCCAGATGCTGTCCATCAGTTTCGATCCGTGCGAAACTCCGGAATCAGCCGCCGCCGTGAAAGCCCGCTATCAAGGGATGTTGAAGCCGGATGTCTCAGCTGACGGATGGGAATTCCTGATCAGCCCGGACGATCAAACCCGGACTCTCGCGAAGGCGCTCGGGTTCAGTTACTTTTATGTCGAAGATCGCAACGAATACGCGCACCCGGCGGTCGTATTTATTCTGACGGACGAAGGCGCGATCTCGCGCTATCTCTACGGCATTGAATTCAATCCCCGTGACCTGCGGCTGTCTTTGGTCGAAGCGTCGCGAGGAAAGATCGGCAACACGGTGGATCGCGTGCTGCTCTATTGCTTTCATTACGACCCAGAAGCGAAAGGCTATGTGGCGGTAGCGGGCAACATCATGAAACTGGGAGGTTTGACTTCGGTGGTATTGCTGGGAGCATTTCTCGTATTCCTTTGGAGTCGGGATCGTATTTCCAAGAATAGAAGAGCGAAATCACCCTGACATCGGTACGGATCATACTGTAATGGATACCACCGGAACCCTGTTTCTACCGCCCAGCGGATCTTCATTTGCACCGGAAGTAGACGCGTTGTTCGCCTTCCTGTTCTACATCTCCGTCTTCTTCCTGGTCGTGATCTTCACCGCGGTGATTTTCTTCCTCGTCAAGTATCGTCGCAGAGACAAAGAACCGTCCCTTTCGACAGCGCCGGCGCACAACACTTTCCTGGAAGTCAGCTGGACAGTCATCCCTTTGATCATCGTGTTGATTCTGTTCTTCTGGGGTTTCCGGGTGTATATGAAGATGTCCATCGTGCCCAAAGACGCGGTCGAGATCAAAGTGACAGGGCAAAAATGGTTCTGGTCCTTCGGCTATCCAAATGGGGCGACTGCGGTCAACGAGCTGGTGGTGCCAATCGGGAAGCCGATCAAGCTGCTGATGTCCTCTCAGGACGTGATCCACTCTTTTTACGTGCCCGCATTCCGCATCAAACGCGACGTCTTACCCAATCGTTACACGATCATCTGGTTCGAGGCGACGAATCCAGGCAATTTCGATTTGATGTGCGCGGAATATTGCGGTTCCGGGCATTCCAAGATGCTGGGAACGGTGCGTGTGGTGAGCGATCGGGAATATGCGCAATGGTTGGAAACGGCGGGAGCTCCCGAAGAGGGGTTGTCACCGCAGGAAATCGGCGAGAAGCTCTATAAATCGAAAGGATGTATGAGCTGTCACAGCACCGATGGAACGCCGGGCAATGGACCCAGTTTTCGCGGCGTCTTCGGGCACAAGGTCAGCTTCACGGATGGGACTTCGGCCCCGGCGGACGAAAACTACCTGCGGCAATCCATTCTCGAACCGCAGGCGAAGGTGGTCGCCGGCTATCAACCCATTATGCCCACCTATCAGACATTGTTGACGGAAAACCAGATTGACGCGCTTGTCGTTTTCATCAAATCCCTTTCGAACGAAGGCTTGACGCCATGAATGCATTACCGCAGCCGAACTATCTTTCGGAAGGCCGGGGTCTCAAATCCTGGCTGCTGACGTTAGACCACAAGCGGATCGGAGTTCTCTATCTGATTTCCGTCAGCGTGGCGTTCGTGTTGGGTGGTTTTTTTGCGCTGTTAATCCGATTACAGCTCCTTTCGCCGTCCGGAGAAATTCTGAAACCGGATGCTTACAATCAGGTTTTCACGCTGCACGGCGCGGTGATGATCTTCCTCTTCATTATTCCGGCAACGCCCGCGATCTTGGGGAATTTTTTCCTGCCGATGCAGATCGGAGCTCGGGACGTGGCGTTTCCACGGCTCAACCTGGCGAGCTGGTACATCTACATCCTCGGCTCGCTTTTCGCCGTTTATTCCATGCACAGCGGAGCCGCCGACACCGGCTGGACCTTTTATACGCCTTACAGCACCGAGACGACGACGTCCGTCATCAGCCTGACGATGGGCGCGTTCATCCTCGGTTTTTCTTCGATCTTCACGGGATTGAATTTCATCGTCACCGTCCACAAATTGCGCGCACCGGGCATGACCTGGTTCAAGATGCCGCTCTTCGTCTGGGCGCTCTACGCAACCGCGATCATCCAGGTATTGGCGACGCCGGTGCTGGGGATCACGCTGGTGCTCCTGATGCTCGAGAAAGTCTTCGGCATCGGCATTTTTGACCCCAAAATGGGCGGAGATCCGGTGCTGTTTCAACATTTCTTCTGGTTTTACTCGCATCCCGCCGTGTATATAATGATTCTGCCCGGAATGGGGATCATCAGCGAGCTGATCCCCGTGTTCGCGCACCGCAAACTGTTCGGTTATAAAGCCATCGGATACTCCAGCCTGGCGATCGCTTTCATCAGCTTTCTGGTGTGGGGGCATCATATGTTCGTCAGCGGCCAGTCGGAACTGGCGGCGGCGATTTTTTCCCTGCTCACCTTTCTGGTCGCCATCCCTTCCGGCATCAAAATCTTCAACTGGACCGCGACGCTTTACAAGGGCTCGATCACGTTTGAACCCCCGATGTTGTACGCGCTCTCCTTTCTGTTTCTCTTCGCGGTGGGCGGATTGACAGGCATTTTTCTGGGCACTTTAGCCACCGACGTGCATCTGCATGACACCTATTTTGTGGTGGCGCATTTCCACTACGTGATGGTGGGCGGCGCCGTCGTGGCGTTTTTAGGGGGACTCCACTACTGGTGGCCCAAGATGTTCGGCAGGATGTATAATATGCGCTGGTCGCGCTTCGCTGCAGGGATCATCTTTGTGGGTTTTAACCTGACTTTTATGCCGCAATTCGTCCTCGGCATCAAAGGGATGCCCCGCCGGGTCGCCACCTATCTGCCGAAGTATGAATTCCTGAACGACGTCTCCTCGGTGGGCGGAATTCTCCTGTTGCTCGGTTTCGGGATGGTCTTCTTCTATCTCACTGCATCGCTCTTCGGGAAAAAGCGGCGTCTCCCCGGAAATAACCCCTGGGGGGCACTGACCCTTGAGTGGAAGACGACATCGCCTCCACCCAAACATAACTTTGAAGAGACTCCGAAAGTCGAGCACGGTCCGTACGACTTTGACAAAGTCAGCCCGCCGAGGACTTACCGGGAGACGCCCTGATGGCATCGTTCGCCGGGAAGAACTCGCGTCTGCAGCACCACTTCGCCGATCTGCAGCAGCAGCGGGAATCGGCGAAGCTGGGGATGTGGATCTTCCTCGTGACCGAAATCCTGCTTTTCGGCGGTCTATTCTGCTTCTATGCCATTTATCGCGCCTGGAATCCGGATATATTTTATAATGCTCATAAGGTGTTGGATATCCGATTGGGGACACTGAACACCGTCGTGTTGATCACCAGTTCCCTGACCATCGCGCTGGCGATCCGCAGCATCCAACTGGGAAATAAAGACCGATCCCTGTTGCTTTTAATCTGCACTTTTCTGCTGGCATTGACATTCCTGATCGTGAAATACTTCGAATACAGTCATAAATTCCATCTGGGGCAGCTCCCGGGGAAGTATTACACGTATGGCGGCATTGAAGGAACCAACCCGCACATCTTTTTCAGCGCCTATTTCCTGATGACCGGTTTGCACGGCATCCATGTCGTCGCCGGGATGAGCCTCATCGGCTGGCTGATATTCCGGATGAAGCGGGGTGATTTTTCCGCTGAATGGCATACGCCGGTGGAAATGACCGGACTCTACTGGCATCTCGTGGATTTAATCTGGATCTATCTCTTCCCCTTGTTCTATTTGGTCGGCTGATCCATGTTTGCGCCTGATAAGAAATCGAGTCATATCCTCCCGCTGAAGATTTACATCGCCGTCGCAGGGGCTCTATTGATTCTGACCGCGGTCACCGTCGCGGTGTCCTTTGTCCATTTGGGTCCTTTCAATCTCGTCGTGGCTTTGACTATTGCCACTCTGAAGGCGCTTCTGGTGGCGCTGTTCTTCATGCACCTGCTCTATGACAACAAGCTGTATTTATTCGTCTTCGCTATCGCGCTGATCACATTGGGAACGTTTATCATTCTGACGCTTTTCGATACGATGACTCGCGGGGACCTTTACCCGGAAGTGGCAAAACCGATACAACCTGGGGCGGTGATCTATTCGGACAGTTCGCGCGTTGACGGCGCGGATCCGGATGCGGTGAAGCATTAAGAGGGCGGTATGAAAGCGACTTTTCGATTCGCGCTGCTGACGACGATTCTGACGTATATGTTGATTTTCACGGGTGGGTTGGTTCGGGTTTCGGGAGCGGGCTTGGGCTGTCCGGATTGGCCGAAATGTTTCGGACGCTGGATTCCGCCCACCCGCATCGAACAGCTTCCGCCGAATCTGGATCCGATGCAGTTTAACTTCACTCTCGCCTGGATCGAATACCTGAACCGCCTCTTCGGGATGCTGGTCGGCATTATGATGCTGATCACCGCGATGCTTGCGGTCAAGCATTTCCGCAGTATACACCGAATCTCGATCTCGGCGGTGGTGGGCGTCCTTTTAGTGGCATATACCGGATGGCAGGGCGGCCGTGTCGTGGAAAGCGAACTGGAGGCAGGCGTGGTATCGGCGCATGCGGTTTTGGCAGTGATGATCGCAGTGATAATGATCTACGTGACTCAACAGATTTACTTTCAGCTCCATCCCGGTGAAGGAAAAGGCGGACATTATCCCGCCACCGCCGGCAAATGGTTCGGCATCGTTTGGATTATCAGCCTGGTGCAGATTATTTTAGGAACCCACGTACGCGGCACAGCGGAAGCATTTTGGACTTCCTTCCCGTTCGCTCAGCGTTTGGAATGGTTGTCCCAGGCAGGATTTCTGGAATATCTTCATATGGGTCTAGGCGTTCTGATGATTGCGCTCAGCTTGATTTCAGGATTAAAAATATTATCTGGAAACTATGATCCATCCCCATTGATCCGCCAAGCCGTCTGGGCGTTGCTGCTCGTTATGGCGGCGCAGCTCAGCTTCGGTTTGGTTTTGCTGGTGGCGGGGATGCCGCCGCTGCTGGAAGTCCTGCACCTCTGGGCGGCGGCTCTGGCGGCTGGAATCTTACTCATCGTCTATTCCGGATTAAAGAGGGAGATTCAATGAGCACAGGAAAGAAAGTTCCCTGGCTGATCATCCTCGGGTTGGGTTTGGGATTGATGCTCGTGGTGGTGGGAGTCTTCGTTCTCGATCAGGCTCAGAAATCCAGAGTTAATCTCCCGATGCTGGGTCAAACTCCTGCATTCCAGTTCACAGATAATTACGGAAGACCTTTCGGCGACCGACAGATGCTGGGAAAGGTTTGCGTCGTGGATTTCATCTTCACGCGCTGCGTGGGGGTTTGTCCCGTTATGGCTGAGTCTATGTCGGAACTGTATCGCGCCTTCCGCGGCGTCCAAGATGTGCAGTTTGTCTCCATCTCTGTGGATCCAGCCTATGATACGCCGGAAATACTGGATCAGTACGGCAAGCGCCTCGGTGTGACGGATGACCGCTGGGTTTTTCTCAATGGACCAATTGCGGAGGTTATTCGCGTCTGCGAAAACGGTTTCCTTTTACCGGCGGAAGATCTGCCGATGGGGCACAGCGCCAAATTCATGCTCGTAGATCGCCGTGGACGGATACGGGGCTATTTTGACAGCGATGATGATATGACTCCGTTAAAGGCGAAGATAGCTCTTTTATTAAAATCGAAATCTTAAGAAGCGGGAGCGAGGTTTTGAAAGCCGGTGAAAACAGTCTGAAGTGGCTGGATCGCTGCGAACTGACGGTTCCAAGCCGATCGAAGGTATGGATTTCGGCGATTCAGCGCCGCGTCGGCGCGTATTGGTCGCTGACTCAGCCGGCGTTGCAATTCCTCGTGGTGCTGACCGGCGCGGCGGCTCTGGCGCTGGAAGGAAGCCTCCGGAAAGATCCGATTCGTTGCGGGTTGGTTCTGCTGCTGTTAGCGGCATCCGTCGCTTCCGCCAAAGCGCTCAATCAATATTTGGAGCGTCATTTGGATGCGAGGATGACGCGCACTCGTCAGTGTCGTCCTCTGCCGCGAGGTCTCATAACCCCGCAAGAAGCGCTCGCCTTCGCCGCTGTTTCCGCGCTGATCGCAACGTTCGGATTTTGGACATTCTTCAATCCCCTGTCCGCATTGCTCGCGCTGGGAACTGTCCTCTACTACTCGTTCTTCTATACGCTGTTCCTGAAACCGCGCACCCCCTTCAGCATCGTCATCGGCGGGATGGGCGGGGGAATGGGACCGCTGATTGCTTGGGCGGCGGCGGATGCGCCGCTCAATCCTATTCCCTGGATGATGTTCCTACTGATCTTTCTCTGGACACCGCCCCATTTCTGGTCGCTGGCAGTCTATTATCAGGATGATTACCGGATTTCAAGCTACCCTATGTTGCCCAATATCATCGGACCAGCTCGATCTTGGAATGTCATCCTCGCGTATGCCTGGTTAACTGTGGTGACGAGCCTGCTGTTCGCCGTATTTCTGCGCGGATGGATTTATTCGCTGACCGCATTGGGGACCGGCATTGGGTTCTTGCGGACGGTTGAGTCTGCGCGAAAAACCGCCTCGAGGACAACCGCAAAAACCGTTTTTTCCTACTCCATCTTCTATTTGATCGCTCAGTTCGCGGCGATGATCCTTCAGAGTATGATCCTCTGATAGATTCTGAAGGTTTCAGCATGAAAAGAAAAGGGCGGTGATGATACCGCCCTTTCCTTGAGTTGATTCTTATTTCAGCAAAATCATCTTGCCGATCTGCTGCGTTGAACCCGCTCGGATTTGATACAGGTAAATGCCGGAAGACAGATGCGACGCATCGAAGACCACTTCGTGTCTTCCCGCCTCCATAACGCCGTCCACCAAAGAAGCGACTCGACGCCCCTGAACATCGAAAACCTGCAGAACCACTTTTGTCGCATTGGGCAGTGAAAAAGCCAGCGTGGTCGCGGGATTGAAGGGGTTCGGTGTATTCTGTTCGAGAACGACTTCCGCGGGGATCACCGTCGCGGGCATCGCCGCCTCGGGTTCCTCATCCCAACCGCTGGAAGCCCAGTCTCCGATTAAGCCAGGAACATCCACTCCGGATTTGGAGAAATTGAACTGTCCCTGAGCCTTGATGACGCCGGAATAGAATCCCGCGATCGCACGGAAGACGTAATTCCCGGCCGGCGCGGACCCCGGCACGGACTGCGTCATCGTGCGCGTCACGGATTGACCGGGATTCAGATTGATGCCGGGGCGCATCAGCAGAGGTCCGTATGTGGAGCCGGATGGCAGAGTAACCTGCGTCCAGAAATCAATGATCACCGGCTGAGAACCGTTATTGCGCAATTGCGCCTGATACGTCAAGGTGCCGCCTCCGGGTGGAATGATAGTGGAACCTTGCGGTGTCACGGTAACCTGAAGATTCAAAGGATTGCTGATCAGATTCAGCGCGTTGCGCGCCTGGATGATGCCGTATCCGGCTTCTTCGTCCCAGCCGGGCGCTTCGACGTCCAGACAGGTCTGGCGCAGGACGTTGTACAGCGAGTTGGGAGTCAGGTTGGGCGCTACCGAGAGCACCAGCCCGGCGATCCCAGCCGCCTGCGGACAGGCTGCGGAAGTCCCCAGCGCCGCGGAATACCCGTGGGAGCCGGCTTCCGGGCCGCCGTTGTTCATTTCGCATACGCTGACGACGTAGCAACCCCAGATCCATTCCGCCGTGTTGAGATTGTTGCCGACGATTTGTCCGCCTCCCGCCAGACAGTCCATATACCATCCGTAGGTGGAAAAATCCGCGCGGTTGTGAGCCTGCGAGAAACTGCCCACAGCGAAGACTTCCGGCCAGCTCGCCGGTACGTTCGCTTCGTTGGCGCCGGAGTTTCCGGAAGCAGCGAAAATCGCGATGCCCTGATTGTAGGCATTGGTGATGGCGTCGTGGAGCCCCGCTGGTTCCAGACTGGCGGGCAGACCCAGCGACATGCTGATGATATCCGCACCGTTTTCAACCGCCCAATTGACGCCCATCGTCAGAACCGAGACGGAACTGAAGATGTATTCGACCAATCCGCCTTCCGGTGAGATGCAGCGTACCGGCATGATCTTTACGTTAAACCCGGCGCCGGCGCCTCCCAGGTTGTTGTTGGTGGCGGCGGATGCGCAGGAAGCCGTGAACGTACCGTGAAACACCCCCAGATCACATTCATTAGAGATCTGTCCGTATACATCGCGCCCATCCCCTGCGGATGGATCCGGAAGCCCCCAGCCGTCGTCCACACCGTCGTTCCAGTGAATGTCGGGATTGGCGTCCTGCTGCACCGGAAGGAAAATCTCGAGAATAGTGCCGTTTTTCCCGCCGACATAGTCGTAGCCTCGGACGGCGCCGCCGGGCCAGCGAGCGATGTTGTTATGCAGATCGGGGTGATCGGTATCCGTGCCTGAATCAATGATGGCGATGATGATCTCTGTGGAACCTTGCGTGATATCCCAGGCTTCAGGGAGCTGCACATCGAAACTGGACCATTGTTGCGGCGTGGTAATACCTGCCACCGGATCCACATCAATGAAGAAGGGATCATTGGGGATGAAGTCCGTTTCGAAAAGCTGCACGTAGTAGTCGAATTCCACCTTTTCCACCAGTGAACTGGCACGCAGTGCCTCCGCCTTTTCCCGCGCGGTTTGCATGGCGATGTTCAGAAGCCGTTGAATGTCCGCGATGTCCCGCCGATCCACATAGTATTTCATCTCGTCATACTGGATGCCCATATCAAACCGGATCAATTGCCATCCGATCTGGTCATAATCCCATTCCACCCACCCGCCGATTTCATTCAGCAGAGCATTGCGATCCGCAGCAGCGGCATAGGGCTGGAATTTCACCATCAGGTGTGAGGGATTGAAGGGCAAGTTCAAAAGCGATTGCGAAGGGCTTCCGGTCCACACGCGAAACGGTGCGGCGAAAAGGAGCGCCGAGTTCATACTTACGAGCAGCGCGCAGAGACCCGCCTTCATCAGGATTTTTTTCATGTTTGCCTCCGTTGGGATGAATCTTGTGGTGTGGGGGATCAATGAGAATCGTAATTTTTACGAAAGAGATCTTGCTTCTTTTGGCCATCCCAAAAATAGCAGATAAGAAGATTATGAAGATGTGATCCGTAGCACTTCCGGAATAAAACAATTTGTTTAAAAATTCTTATAGAAAACAAAGGGAAGGTGAAAAGAAGGGTATGTAGAACGCGAAGATGCTACCATTTCGGATGCTGTGCCACATGCGTGCCACCATAGTTTCCTTGCGATTCGATCAGCGGAATTTATCCCGCACGATCCGCTGCAGTTCGTGATACGTCAGCAACAGACGTTCGTCCCGTCGCAGCGGGGAATAAACCCGTTCTCGGCGCAGCATCTCCGTATCCAATGTTGCGACGATTACCTCTTCTTTTTGAATATCCGCTTGCACTAAAATTCGTCCGTTGGGAGCGTAGATGCCGCTGCCTCCCCAGAAATGGATTCCGTCCTGATAGCCGCAAAGATTGGCGAAGATCACGAAGTTAGAGAGCGATTTTGCGGTGTGCGCGAGCAGGAGATTCCAGATGCGCGTGTTATCACTGATCTCTTCCGCAGAAACTCTGCGCGTCGGGCTGGCGGCATGGACGAGGAGCAGATCTGCGCCGTCCATCGCCAGCAGCCAGGGTGCGGTAGCGTGCCACAAGTCATTGCAGATTAACATTCCGGTGCGCCCGAATTTGGCGTCGAAGGCGCGAATTCGATCGCCTTCTGCGAAAAACCGCTTTTCTTCGAAAATGCCATAAGTCGGCAGATAGATCTTGCGATGTATGTGCCGCAGGAGTCCGTCTTCATAATAGAATGCGGAATTGTAATACCGGTGAGATGGATCTTTCTCGACCAGACCGATGGCGATGGCGAGCTTCCGGCTGATCTCTTTCACGGGGTCCAGAAAGGAATCGTCGGCGGACAAGCCGCACTGGAAGGTTTCGTCCCGCAGCAGATAACCGGTGAGGCAGAGTTCCGGAAATGCGATCAGGTCTGCGCCTTGTGCGGCGGCGTCGTGAGCCTGCTCGAGAATTTTATTGCGGTTGAATTCCAGATCTCCGATTCTGGGGAGAAATTGTCCCACCGCGACTTTGAAAACCACTTCTACCTCTTGAATATCACTGGTGATGGAAATAATATAAACAGTTGATCCGCGTAAAGCAAGCGAAAACGGCGCGATCATAAAAAACCGGTGGGTTACGCAGATTTAAGGAGCGGCAGTCGTATTTCAAAGCGTGTTCCGATACCCGTGTGTGTTTCGAGCAGGAGTTCTCCTTGGTGGACTTTGATGATATCCCGAACGATGGTCAGACCCAGCCCTGTGCCCTTCCCTTCCCCTTTTGTGGTGAAATAGGGTTCAAAGATTTTTTGGCGCAGCTCTTCCGGAATGCCGGGCCCATCATCGGCGATTGAAACTATAGCAGTCTCCGCCGCGCGCCGGGATTCCAGCGTCAGGGTGCCTTTGCCGACTTCTTCCAGCGCGTGAGCCGCATTGATGATGAGATTCATAAACGCCTGAAGCAGCTGGTCTGAGTCACCTCGCACCGGCAGAGGTTGATCTGCAAGCTGAATGATCAATCGGAATCGGGCATCGGGTTGTCCGCTGAATTGTTTGATCTTGCCTGCCGTCGAATGCATGATCTCGACGGCGTGGCTTATAATT
>CAZUTK010000002.1:30405-74726 GCA_964623265.1 uncultured bacterium
GGTTAACGTCTGCCCGGGAAAATTTCGCTTTCGCCGGCTTGGATAGATTCCTGAGATTTTCGACGATGCGCGTGATTCGCTGTACCTGATTCTCAATGGTCTTCAGCGATTTCATGATTTCTTCATCCGGAGCCTTCTCGCTTCGCTGCAATTTCAAGGACAGCAGTTGAGCTCTACCTTGGATGGGAAACAGATGGTTCGAAATTTCATGCGCGATGCCGCCGGCGAGCTGGGTGATCAGCGAACGCTTCTCCAGCTCAAAATACTGCTGTTCCAATTTCTTTCCGTCCGTCACGTCTGTGAGAAGAAGGCCGATTTTTCTCTCGCGAGCCGATATATCGAAGAAGCTCACTTCATAGATCCGCCCGTTGATTTCCTGGGTGATCCCCGGCGGCTTGAACCCTTGCCGCATCTCTTCGATGCCGTTTTGAATAAGTTCGAAAGGGACTTTGAAATGTGCGCGAAACGGAAGATTCCTGATCCAAGGAAAGATTCTTCCCGCGGCTGCATTGGCGTATTCCAAACGGCATTTTTCATTGAGAACCAGAATCGCCGTGGGCACTGTGCTCAGGATGTTTTCGTGGTATTCCTGCAGTTCGCGGTATCGGTCATTGCCGCGGCTTAAAGAGCGGAAAAGCACGGCATTGTCGAAGGCTACCGCGGCGAGATTGACAAACGTCACGAAGAATGAAAATTCCCTGCGATTGAATGCAGAGGTAGGATAACAATGATCCACATACGCAAGTCCTAATAATTGATTATGACAGATGAACGGCGCCGCCATGAAAGCCTTAATATCCAGATCGCCGTTCTTGACCATTTCCTCGAGCAGATCCGAATTCTGCGCATCTTCCAGAAAGAGTGGTTGTCGTTCGAAGAGCACTTTTTCGAACACGCAGCCACCGATGGCTTCTTGCAGTCTGCGGATTTCCTCCGCTTGGATGTTGTGAGTGATTTCGACGTTCGGCTGTCCGCTCTCATCTACAAGAATAATCAGACCTCGTTCGGCATTCGTGATGTCAATCGCCGTCGTCATTACGGCTTTCAACAGCGCGTCCGGATCCAATTCGCCGGCGATGCGGGCGCTGATCTCCATCATTCGATGCCACTCGCCGATACGTCGGTCGAAACCGGCGTCCACCCCTTCGAGCGAAGTGCAAAGTTCTTCTACATCATTTAACGCTTGGAAGAGGTCATCCAGCGAGCCGCTCTCCGATGCCCTATGAGCTGGATTCTGTTTCTGAATCAATGGATTTTTCATCCGTCGAATTGGCCGAAAAACAGGAATGATGATAATCAATTATGACTTTTACAATGTATGCAAATTCATTCGCCTGTGCCAGAACAAGCCGCGAAATACTGGGGGAACCTTCGCTTACAAAGCTCCACGGGAAGGAGTTGCCGGTGGGGAAACCAACTACGCAGCGGTCTAAAATTCGTTATGACGAGTCGAATGCCACCAATGTGCCACGCGTGATAATGCGGCATCCTGTGGTATTATAAAAAATGCCCCCACGATGGTGGAGGCGCTAAGATCCGTTTCCGCGAAGAGGGTTATTCCGAATCGTAATCAATCAACACGCTGATTTTGCGATTCCCCAATTGCTTGCGCCCGGACAGGAAAGAAAGCTCGATCAAGAAGCTGACTCCCACAACGATGCCACCTAACTTCTCGACCAACCTGCATGCCGCCGCTGCCGTGCCACCTGTGGCAAGCAGATCATCCACAACCAGGATGCGTTCGCCTTTCCCAACGGAGTCAACGTGCATTTCGATGGAATCCATGCCGTATTCCAGAGAGTAGGATTCGGAAATCGTCTGAGCCGGAAGCTTCCCGGGTTTGCGGAAGGGGATGAAGCCGAGCCCCTGTTCCGCCGCGATGGCTCCGCCGAGGATGAAGCCTCGTGATTCGATGCCGGCGATCTTCTGCACCCCGTCTTCTTGGAACGGCTGCCACATAGCGGATACGGCTTCCCGCAGCGCGGCGCCGTCCTTCAATAAGGTTGTGATGTCTTTGAAACCGATACCCTTCTTGGGGAAATCAGGAACATTGCGAATCAGAGACTTCAGGTTTTCCATCTCGTCACCTCGTGATTTCGAATCCGGTGTATTTGCCTTCGTATGGTTTATACTCCACATCTATTGCACGCACATGACTGGAACGCGGGCCGATCTTCATTTGCGCGATGTATTCTTCGACGGCAGAGCGATCTCCTTCCACTTCGCTCTCCACGGAATCGTCCCAATTGTTGCGCACCCATCCGGTCAGATTCAATTGCTGCGCCCAGCGCATCGCGAAATAGCGGAATCCCACCCCTTGGACGATGCCTCGAATTACCAGGTGAGCGCAAACTTGCTTCATCGCTGCGGCTCCCAGGTGACCACTTTTTGACCCATCACCAAACCCCATAATCCTGCCACCGACGCCGCCAGCGTCATCAGAATATATGCCGGCAGACGAAACATCCCCGGAGAACGCCCGAATAGTTGCAGCAGAATTCCAATCCCACCAATTAGATAAAAGACGATCTGCAAAATCAGGATGATTCTAAAGAAGGGATATTGCAACAGCGCCACGGTCGAGAGAAACAAACCGAACAGCCAAACAGGCGTCAGCCAGCGCAGCACTTTGTGCGCCCAAAGCTGACAAGCCAGCCAGCCGGATTGCAGCGGATTCAGCAGGTTGCGGTGAACAAATAAGCCGTACAACCCGCGCTGGATAATGCGCTTTTTGCGCCGGTAATCGGAAGCTAAGCTGCGCGTGCCGGTTTCCACCGAAACGGCGTTCGGTTGATAGACGGTGCGATACCCCTTCTGAGAGAGCAGTAAAGGCTCGATGAAATCGCTGATCAAATCATCCCGCAATGGGATGTATAAAGCTTTCGGCATCGCGTAAATCGAGCCGTTGGCGCCCAAGAGTGTGCCTAAATGACTCTCCGCTTTCTTCAGCCGAATTTCCATGTTCCAGTAACGGCTTTCGACATCGCTGACTGCCTGCGGGTGGGGTTGATACTGCAATTCCCCGCAGACCACTCCGATTTTGCCTTCGACATCGAAGGTTTTCACCAGCTGTTGCACGGCATCCGGCTGAAAGATGGCGTTCGAATCGGTGAATACGAGGATTTCCCCCCGCGCCACCGAGACCGCTCGATTCAGCGCAGCCGTCTTTCCACGTCGTTGCACTTGCTGCAAGAGCGTGACGACCGGCGATGCTGTCTCGCGGACGATTTCCGCGGTGCGATCCGTGGAGCCGTCATCCACGATGATGACTTCCAGCTTATCTGAGGGGTACTCTTGAGTCAGAGCGTTTTCCAGTTTTTGCCGGATCCCCGCCGCTTCGTTGTGAGCTGCGAACAGGATGCTGACCGTCGGATGATCCTCGCGATGCCTGAGCTGCTCCTTCTTTCGGATGGCACTTAAGGTGAGGATAATTGCCGGGTATCCGAAAAAAACGCATGACAAAATCAACGCGCAAGCGCAGAAAAGGAGCATCGCGGTCATGGCGGGACATCCTTCCGGATCACGGTTTTAACCGATGCATAAGTCGCGGGAAGGGAATGCACTCGCGGATGTGCCGCACGCCGCAAATCCACGAGACGGTGCGTTCCAATCCCAATCCGAATCCGGAATGGGGGAAGGTCCCGAAGCGCCTTACATCTAGATACCATTCGTACGCGTCCTCGGGCAGATGATGCTCTCGAATTCTCAATCGCAATTGTTCCAGATCATCTTCCCGCTGGCTGCCGCCTATGATCTCTCCGTACCCTTCCGGCGCCAGCATGTCCACGGAGAGAGAGAGGCTGGGATCCAGCGGATCGCGCTTCATATAAAAGGCTTTGATGTTCGCCGGGTAGCGATGCACCAGGACCGGTTTGTCGAAATCTGCCGTGATGGCTTCTTCGTCCGGCGCACCAAAATCGTCTCCAGGAGTGAAATCCATTCCTTTGTCCAGTAGTAGCTGGACGGCGTCCCGGTAATGGAGGCGAGGAAACGGTTTCTGAATCTTCTCCAGCCGACCGAGATCCCTCTCCAGCGTTTCCAGTTCGGCGCGGCACCGTTCGAGGATGCGACCGATGATATGGCAGATGAAATCCTCTTCCAGTTCCATCAAGCCGTCCAGATCCAGCCAGGCGATTTCAGGTTCCACCATCCAGAATTCCGTCAGATGCTTGCGGGTCTTGGACTTTTCCGCGCGGAAAGTCGGACCGAAGCAATATACCTTGCCGAACGCCGCGCAACCCGGTTCCATATAGAGCTGTCCCGATTGCGATAGATAGGCTTTTTCGCCGAAATAATCGGTTTGAAAAAGCGTCGAAGTCCCTTCCGCGGCAGAAGGGGTGAAGATAGGAGCGTCCAGATTAATGAAGCCGCGTTCATCGAAGAACTCGCGGATGGCTCGAATCACCTGATGGCGCACCCTCAGGATAGCATGCTGGCGGCGCGAACGGATCCACAGGTGCCGGTGATCCAACAGGAAGGCATCGCCGTGTTCTTTGAGCGTGATGGGATAATCCACGGCTTTGCCGATGATCTGCAGATCCGACAGCCAGATCTCATAGCCGCCGGGAGCTCGGTCGTCGCGGTTGACTTTGCCCCGCAGTATCAGCGATGTTTCCTGAGTCAGCTCTTCAGAAGCCTGCCAGGCGCTTTCGGATACTTCCTTGCGGGACAGAACGCACTGGATGACGCCGGTGCCGTCGCGCAGGAGGATGAATTTCAATTTGCCGGATGAGCGGAGGTTGTACAGCCATCCGCGCAGTTCTATGTCCCGCCCCTCGTGGGCGGCGATGTCGGAGATGTAGGTTTGGGGCATGGGGGGATATTAAACTAGTATTCCTTGGTCTGTGGAAGCTTCCCGTTGAAATTTTTCCGCACGATCAAAAGTCTGATTGACAGTTATATCAGGCAAATTCACGTATGCAAGGTTGAGGCGATGGGGATCAATGAAGGGAGGATCAAGACAAATCAGATCAACGCTTTCCTCGCGTAGTATTTCCCAGTTGCGCATAAAAGTAAGATTGTCTCCGAAACAAAGTAAGTTAAGGTTCAATCTCCGATTTCCTCCCTTTCAACTTCCTCAACATCTTCAAATCTTCCTTATCCTTCGCTCGCCCCGCCGCCTTCTTCATCTTGATCAGATCACCAGGCTGGCGAAATTGGCGGGAGTTTGCCCAACCGTGCTGGTGGTTCTGTTTTTCCATACACTCTCGAAATCAACACCTTTCACATACGGATGAACATCAATTTCCACCAGGTATTGCCGGATCAGCAGCTTTTTCTCTTGCATAGTTTTAGCGAAATCTCAGTCAAATCAGAGCCGAAATCCAATTAAACTTGGCGGATTTTACGCACATTTTCATCATCAGAAGAAATGAAAATGTCAAAGTCTGCAGTTGCCCGTGTGAAGCCGTGGACGGGAAAAGCAGCCGCGCCGACGATTACGTATCGTACCTCACGGTCGTGTAATAATCTCAATAGCTTTTCGATGTCCATTTTTCACCAATTGTTCGTTCACATAGCGCATCAACCGAAACAGCATCTAAAAGCGCTGTTCCGTGGTGAGCGAAAGCTGGTATTCCAGCTCGAATTCCAGCTCCCGTTCCGGATCATCTTTTTCGAGCATCAGGATGGGAGTCATGGTAATTGGATCCTCTGTAGCTAATCTAATCCTCTACTTTTAAATCCCTCGTCATCAGCTCCGTCACCGCGTGGCGGGGGTCCTTGTCTTCGAAGAGAATGGAATAAACCGCTTCGGTGATGGGCATCGGGACGCCTTCGCGGTGCGCCAACTCGCGGGCGGACCTCGAAGTGCGCACGCCTTCCGCCACCATCGTCATGCCGGCCAACACGTCCATGAGCTTTTTCCCTCTGCCGATCTGTTCGCCCACCCAGCGGTTGCGGCTGTGGCGGCTGGTGCAGGTGGCGATCAAGTCGCCCATTCCGGACAGTCCCGCGAAAGTGCGCGGCTGTCCGCCCAAACGCACGCCTAGCCGCGTGATTTCCGCTAATCCCCGCGTCAGCAGCGCCCCTTTGGTGTTATCCCCAAAGCCCAATCCATCGCAGATGCCCGTGGCGATGGCGATGATGTTCTTCAAGGCTCCGCCCAGCTCCACGCCGGTCAAATCCTGGGACGCGTAGACTCGAAATTGAGGGGTAAAGAAGATCTCCTGCGCGGTTCTAGCGGTATCGAGAGACTCGCTGGCGATTACGACGGTGGTGGGGATCCCTCGGGAAACTTCTTCCGCATGGGACGGACCCGACAAGACGGCATAGCAATCCGGAAAAGCATCCGGTAAAAAATCTCGCACAACCTGCGAAGGCCGCTTCAGTGTTCCTTCTTCGATGCCTTTGGCGGCGTTGATGATTAAAGCTCCGGCAGGCAGATCCTTTTGGATTTTTTCCAATACATTGCGCACGTATTGTGATGGGATAGCTAGTACGACACCTCCCGCGTTTTGCAGACAGATGCCGGCGTCATGGTGGATCAGAATTTCGTCCGGCAGCGGGATTCCGGGGAGAAATTCGCGGTTCTCGCGTTCGGTACGCAATCTTTCCGCCGCCTCCTGGCGAAATTCCCACAAACGCACCGAGAACCCCTTGCCCGCCAGCAGAATCGCCAGAGTCGTTCCCCAGCTGCCCGCTCCTAGAACGGCGATCGTCGCCTTGCCGCTGTGAAACAAATGATTCGAGTCTTGCTTCATGATCCGGACTTCTTTTTCGATACGAGCAGGTGGCGCACCAATCTCTCCTGCGGGATGACGGGTTCTTCGCCACGCATCAAGCGAATCAAGTTTCGGCGATGCGTGAGCAGCAAAAAGAACGGCAGAATCCAGGAGAACCAATGGACGCCGGCGGGGGTATCGGTTCGGAAAAGCAAAATCAATGGAAAAGCCAAACCCGCCGCCAGCGAAGAGATGGAAATGCGCCTTGTCAGCTCTGCCAGTATCGCCCAGATGCAGAAACAAATCAGGCCGATAATCGGTGCCAGCGCCAGGACGACTCCGAGAGAAGTCGCCACGCCTTTGCCGCCGTGAAACGCGAGGAACACGCTGAACACATGCCCCAGGATGGCGGCGGAACCGAGAATTACGCGGATGGTCATTTCGTCGAAGCCTGCGGATGACCCGCCGAATAGTGCGATCAGATCCGCTCCAAACCGCGCCGGAATAAAACCCTTAGAAGCGTCCATCAGCAAGACGAATGCTCCCCAACTGCGCCTGCCGGAAAGACGAGTCAGATTGCTGGCTCCCGGGTTGCAGCTCCCGTCGCGCCTCACATCCACTCCCAGGATCCACCCCACGATCGCCGCCGTGGGGATGGATCCGAGGAGGAACGAGATCAGAATGGCTGCAGCAAAAATCAATAACCGCACATTTTCATAGGAGAATGGATTTCTCGACGGGTTATTCGCACACGACGATCGTCAATCCAATTGCTCGACGAGGTAATTTTGCGCACCTAATTGCTGGATCTGATCCATTTGAGCCTCCAGCCAGTCAATATGCGCCTCTTCATCTTTCAGGATGTCCTGCAGGAAGTCCCGCGTGCCGTTGTCGCCGACTTCCGCCGCCAGCTTGATGACTTCGTTGTACGATTTGATGGCGTCGTTTTCGGCGCTCCAATCGTATTTATGCTGGGTTTCTACATCCGCGCCGATGTGGATGGGGCTCAGTTTGCTGACGATCGGTAAGCCTTCCAGAAAGAGGATTCGTCCGATCAATTTCTCCGCATGTTTCATCTCGTCAATGGCGCGTTTTTCATCCGCGGTATGGAGTCTCTTATAACCCCAATTGTCGCACATTTCGGAATGAACCATGTACTGGTTGATGGCGGCGAGTTCATCCGCCAGCAGAGAATTGAGTTTTTCGATGAGTTTCTTGTTGCCTTTCATCATACCCTCAAGATGTTTTACTT
The DNA here is from genome assembly GCA_964623265.1 of uncultured bacterium. Lineage (GTDB taxonomy): Bacteria > Electryoneota > B3-LCP > B3-LCP > B3-LCP > CAZUTK01. The sequence goes on from CAZUTK010000002.1 coordinate 38,320, forward strand.
TCTGATGGTTGATTATCTATAACAATGATTGTGCGCTTTATTTTGATCGCATAGCGGAAGGCGAGGCATTCCGGCAGCGGAATCCCCTCAGGCGATTTCCCCGATTTCGAACAGCCGTTCGCTCCCTAAGTCTTCGCCTGTCAGCTTTCCCGCTTCTTCGCGGCTCACTACCAACGCCATCCCCACGCCCAAATTGAACACTCTGCGCATTTCATCCTCCGCGACGGGTCCCTGCCTGCGGATCAGATCGAAAATCGGCGGTTCAAGCCAAGATCCATATCGGATATTTATTTGCCGTTCATTCGGGACTACTCGGATCAAATTGCCTTCGATCCCTCCACCCGTGATATGCGCCATCCCTTTGATCTTCACCTGGGAACGTAAACGCCGCACTGTTGGTAAATAACTGGGATGAACTTTCAGCAGTTCCTCGGCCAATGTGCAGTTCAGTTCGGGAATGTACTGATCCAGCTTCAATCCCGCCATTTCCAACAGCGCTTTGCGAACCAGGGAATAGCCGTTGGTGTGGAGACCCTTGGCTGCTATCCCGAGGATGACGTCGCCTGCATGGATCTCTCTGCCTAAAATCAGTTCACTCTCATCCGCCCAACCGACGATCGTCCCCGCCAGATCGAATTCGTCTTCCGAGTAAAATCCGGGCATCTCCGCAGTTTCCCCCCCCAGTAAGGCGATGCCGTTGTTGCGGCAACCCCGCACCAATCCCGCAACCACTCCTTCCAGCACATCGGGCTTCAATCTGCCGCAGGCGAAGTAATCCAGAAAGAAGAGAGGTTCGCCGCCATTCGCCAGCAGGTCGTTGACGCAGTGGTTGACCAGATCTTCGCCGACGGTATCATACCGTTTTGCCAGCAACGCGATCTTCAGTTTCGTGCCGACGCCATCGGTGCTCGCCAGCAGGACCGGATGCGCCTTTTCACCGAGCGGAAGACGTAAAGCACCGGCGAAAAGACCCACATCGCCGATAACCCCGGGCGTTCGCGTGGAAGCAACGAGGGATTTGATGCGATTCAGCGCTTCATCTGCGGCGCGCAGATTTACACCGGAAGATTCGTAGTCCAGGGTCATACAACAGGAATAACAGCGACGAATTTTCGTTCTAAAATTCGAATATACAGAATTGCCGACTTAAATGCAAGTTCTTTTTAGCGGGGAGTTGAAGAGGAAGGGGATTACTTGTCGAGCGCTATTCTTCGGGATGGTTGTTCTCCTGATTTGCCTCGTTGGCGGATGCAATTCCCATTTTTTCGCATAGGGCCTTGAGATTGCGGCTTGCTTCCAGTTCCGTCTCCACCAGTTTCGCCGCTTCATCCAATTGCTTCGATATCAGCGATATGCCGCGGTTGATGGCGGAAATCGCCACCGGGTCTGCGCCGTTTTCGAGCAGCAGCTGCGCGGATTTGGACAAAGTCATCAGAGCCAGAGAAAAGATTAAAAACTGACGGTTGTCCTGTAGGGTTTGATGTAAATCCATCGTCTTATCCTCCGAATAGCTCTTCGGGGAACGAATCGCGCATAAGCAAGATAGACAAATCTGCCGGAAATAGGGGTGATTCGGATCACTTTCCGAAATCCCCTCAAAATTCGGGGTTAACCGCTTGACTCACCCCCACTGCCGCGATAAATTGTCAAAGGTTGATTTGTTAGGAATTCCAAAGACCTAAATGATGGATCGGCAAAATTCTCGGATTCTTATTATTGATGATAACCGCGACTTTCTGCAGGCGATGGAAGCGGTCTTGCACGGTTTCGCCGGATATGAAGTTTACGGGTTAGCGGATCCGACGAAAACGGTCGAAGTCGTGCGGAGTGAGAATCCGGACGTGATCGTCCTGGACATATATATGCCGGAGATGAACGGGCCGCAAATCTGCCGTCTTTTGAAAGCGGCGCCGGAATTTAGACATATCCCGATCTTGTTTTTGACCGCGGTGGGAACCGATGCCCACTTTCGCGCCCGCTGCTTGGAAGAAGGCGCCGATGATTTCCTCGAAAAACCGGTCGGTTCCGAGGAGCTGATCGCTCGCATCCGCGTGCTGTTGCGCATCAAGAAATTGCAGGACGAATTGCGCCGCGAGAGGGATGAACTGGAGCGGAAAGTCAGGGAGCGGGCGCGGGAATTAAAGCAAAAAGAGACGCTTGCCGCCATCGGCAAGATGGTAGCCGGCGTGGCGCACGAGATCCGCAATCCCCTGGGTGCGATCTCCAACTCCGCCGCCGTATTGTCGCGGGATCTCGTATTGGAAGGTGAGGATCGCAAGTTGATGGAGATCATCGTGAAGGAAGCAAACCGTCTGCGCGCGACCATCACGGAGTTCTTGACCTTTGCGCATCCTTCGCCTTGTCGTTTCACGACGGTCGAATTGCGTCCATTGATCGAAGAAGTTCTGATTCTGGCGAAGCGAGATCAACTATGCACGCCCGATATTCGATTTCTGACGACCATCCCGGAGAACTTGCCGGCGATTGAAGCGGATCGAGACCGATTGAAACAGGTGTTCTGGAATTTGATCCGAAATTCCTTGGAAGCTCTGAAAGGGGCGGGTCAAATCGAAATTCAAGCGGAAACGGAAACACTGGAACTGCAGGCCGGGATAATGATCGGTCTGTGCGATGATGGGCCGGGGATACCCGACGCCGATAGGGAGCTGGTGTTCGAGCCGTTTTTTACGCGGAAAGCGCGAGGCAGCGGATTGGGATTGCCGCTGGCGCAAAGCATCGTGCAGGCGCATAACGGTAGAATGAGGCTGGTTTGTCACGACGGTCAAATTGGCTGCAGATTCCAAATCTGGCTGCCGCTGAAACAGAATCGCAGCGATGAAGAGACAGGTTGTTGATATGATCGAAATCTTGGTCGTGGATGACGACGTCAGTCAGGCGGATTCCCTGGTAATCCTGCTGCGGCGCGAAGGTTATCGCGCGGGAGCGGCCTATGATGCCGATCAAGCAATTGCCTATCTGAAGCAATCCGATGTGGAGATTTTAATTACCGATTTGCGTCTCGGCGAAAAAGATGGGATCTGGTTGACGCGTTACATTCACGAGCATTTTCCGGAAGTCGTCGTCTTGGTCATCACCGCCTATGGGACGATCGAATCTGCGGTGGAAGCGGTCAAGAGCGGCGCGTTCGATTACATATTAAAGCCTATCCAGTGCGATCATTTCCAAATTGTCCTGAACCGCGCTCAGGAGTGGGGGCGGATGCGCCGCAAGGTGCGCGTACTGGAGGATCAACTGCGAGCCAACCGTCAGCGCAATAAATTTCTGGGAAATTCACGTGCCGTTCAGCGGGTCTTGCAAATGGTGGATCGCGTCGCAGGTTCGGACGCTTCCGTCCTGATCTACGGTGAATCCGGCACAGGCAAGGAACTCATTGCGGAGCTGATCCACAGCAGGTCACCCCGCTGCGATCAACCGCTGGTCATCGTCAATTGCGGTGCGCTGCCCGAGACTCTGCAAGAGAGCGAGCTGTTCGGACACGTGAAAGGAGCCTTCACTGGAGCTCACAAAGACAAGAAAGGATTATTGGCTGAAGCCGATGGCGGCACTCTCTTCCTGGATGAAGTCGGCGAGTTATCCTCCGCCGCCCAGGTGAAACTCTTACGTTTCCTGGAAAACGGAGAGTGTCGCCGCGTCGGCGATACCCGCACCGAACATCTCAACGTGAGGATTCTGGCTGCCACCAATCGGGATCTCCAGCAGCAGATTCAGTGCGGAGGTTTCCGCAGCGATCTGTATTACCGGCTGAATGTGATTCCCATTTCCGTGCCGCCTCTGCGAGAAATCCGGGAGGATATTCCCATTATGGCTCGGGTGTTCATAAATGAGTTTTCCGCTAAAATGGGGAAAGAGCCGCCGAAGATATCCGATGAATGCTTGAAGCTTCTGCTGGAACATCCCTGGCCCGGCAATGTCCGGGAACTGCGCAACCTGATGGAGCGCGCCGCAGTCGTGGATCAGGATGGCATAATCACCTTGTCCGACTTGCCTGAGCATTTGCAGGCACCGGGCAGCAGTTTCATCGAATTCGGTCTGCGCAGAAAATTGAGCTTGAAAGAATTGGAACGAGCTTATATACTGGCTACGCTGGAAGAATGCAGCGGCAGCCGCAAGAAAGCCGGGGAGATTCTCGGAATCACCAAAGCCACTCTCTGGCGGAAGCTGAACCTCTACGCCGCATCCGAAACCAACGACGCGGAAGATGTGTCGTATCAAGATAAATCTTCAGAAAGCGATCTGGAAGCGCTTCTTGAGGTTTAAAAAAGAAACAGATACGATGCAGAACAGCCTTGACGTATTGAATTTTGTCGGGGCACAAAATCTGCAATAGGGAGGGAGTGTGGATTTGAAAAACGATGATTTTCGTGGGAATTCTATGAGAAGAGTCTTGATCGCAGACGATGACACCGGCTTTCTGGATTCCTTGACCATCGCTCTGCGCAGGGAAAAACACGACGTCCGAGCGGCGGAGACGTCCGAAGACGTCTTGAATATGTTGGATAAGGAAGAATTCGATTTATTGATGATGGATCTGCGCCTGGGACCTCAGGACGGGGTGGAAGTGGCGGAATGGGCGAAGCTTCGCTATCCCAAACTTCCCGTCGTGTTTATGTCCGCGTACCCCTATACGGAGCTCTCCGGCCGCATCCGCCGAATCAGCCCCTTCCCGGTGCTCGAAAAACCGTTCGATATCGGCGCGCTGAATCCGATCCTGGAGAAGCCGCACTAAGGAATTGGAACCCCAAGCCGCTCTGCAAAAAGCGCGGCAGATGATAGATCCTTCTATGAGCCCCGTTCGCGGGGCTTTTTTATAGTAGAATTGACGCCGTGATCGGGACGGGTTCGATGCAGACTTGAATAATAGTATGCTTCTCACATTTGTTAAGAAACGTATGAGATTTTGCTTGTTATTTAGAATGATCCTTTTATATTTGATTTAGTTACCGCGTTGTGGAGGATTTATGCGAAATTTTCTGCGAATCTTGATTTCACATATTTTCTACCTTACTTTTATGCTAAAAACAGCCGGTTCCCAACCACCCCACGGATGGGTGGAACTCGTCCGCGGCGAATATTATCCTAACCAACCCGCCGTCAGTATCTATGGGCACCTGATCAACGTAAGCTATTTCGCGCAGGCGAACTGTATGCTTCCCTACCCGGATGAGGGACATTGCTCCGGCGTCGGTTTCTGCGCGCGCATCTTGGACAATCCCCCCGTGTCCATCATTCCGCTGGATGAATATGTGCTCAATCAATTTGAATCCGCTTCGTATCCGCCGGACAGCATCGCCTGGGGCGGGTGGGTGATCAACGAAGCTCTGTTCGACGTCGCGGGCATCATAGAAGTGCGGTTCGGGGCCTACGTCAACCTGCCGATCCAATACACCTATGAACAGCTCTGGGAGAATATTGAAAGCGTGGGTATCTACGAATCGGATCAGCTCTATTTTCCGCACTGGATTCCCAATGTGCAGGCGACACTGATCCAGCCTTGTCCCTGGAATTGGCTGCCGGTCACCGGCGAGTACCTCGACCCGTCCGGTCAACCGGATACCAATGCCTACAAAGTGACGCTGCGGAGCGTATGCAGCGCCATTGATCCGTCGCAGCCGCAATCATACCGCATGCGCTGGGTGTTGAACGATATTTCTTGGTATGATGGGGAGTGCATGAATTACCCCAAGGTGACTGTGGAATTTCCCGAAGGACCGGAGCCGGCTCCGACGGCGCACAATGCGGATCTAAAGATACTGAATACCTTCAATCCGCACCTCGAATGCGCCTGGGACACGACACTGGATGGATTTGTGGGCGTTTATCCAGAACCGATTTCGCCAGGCGAGACGCTGTCGGTCGTGGTATCCTGTTACGACTGGGGAGCGCACGGAAAGATTCATCTGGAGGCTTTAAATGAACCGGGGACATACTGGTATAATATGACCCGTTTTCAGCGTTCGGATAGCGTCTGGACGACGTATAGCACCATCCCTCGCGATGAAGACAATTCCGTGGGTGCGGAGGATCGCCTGGCGGATTTTTGGGAAGAGCAGATTCTGCAGGATCCACTGTGCCCGGATACCATCATCAATCCGTGGCAGATTACGGTAGCACAGGATGATGACGGGTGCATAACTTCACCTTTCCCAATCTGGTCTTATCATGGGGATTACCTGAACGTCTTCGAGGAATACCGGGGATTTTACTGCAAAGGGATCCACACTCGGACTTCACCCTGGCGGAAGGACGTATTTATCTATGTGCAATTGGATACCTTTAAGATTGGGTTGGGTTTTGCTCCATCGCTAGGACACTTCTTCCATCTCATAGATTCCACAGAGATGCGAGATTATGCTCATCCCGATCGTCACATTATCAGTAACAATCGGAAATCGGTGAACTGGCAGGCAGCGCGAATTGACTCGCATCTGAATTGCGCCGCGACGATTTTTGTGGAAGACATCAGTCTACAGCCTATTGAGGATCCCCTCAACTTAAGAATCGCCTGCACATATTTTGATTCTTTAATCCTAGTGAATCGAATAAAAATTCCACCTTTTGTGAAATTCGCCAAAGTCTTCACGAGAAAGATCCGCTATAACAGCCGTCCCGACAGCGATACGAGCATCGTCAATATGCCTACGGACAGTTTGATCCAGCTGCAAATCAACGCGCATGAAATCGGCCATATGGTCAATATGGTGGAGAATTACACGGATACTGCCTCCATTATGTATTCTTTAAGACCGAATCAATGGCATCATCCCAACCGAACCTTCAGTCCCGATGATACCATCTACTTCGTCGTTAAGAAACCGGGAGTGCAGTGAAATGAGACGGAAGTTGCTGAACATCGCCATTCTGAGCCTGCAAGCAGCTGTATGGTGTGGATCTGCTATTGGGGCGCTTCCCGACAGCTTGTGGATGCGGGGACAAATTCAGCCGAATCACTGGATGGAGCCCGAAGTTCTTTCCTGGGCGGATGCTGTTTATCTGGAGGATTTATGGAACCGTTGGTTATATCCCGAGATTGACTTAGTAGCGGTGTTTCGCGCGGGAAACACCTCATCTGACACGGTGAGACTGGCGGAAGACGGCGTCTCTCTGCTGAAATACCTGCGGATGGAATATCTTCCGTTGGATACTTCACGGGGTTATCAGCCCATCGCGCATCGCTTTCGCGAGCGCTTCAGCGCTCCGCAGGATACCGGGGAAGTCCCCTTCTGGCTGCGCGGCAACGCGATCGCACCCAGGTCGGCGACGGAGGTGGATGCGCTGGTCTTGTGGCGGGATATCGTCGAGATCCCCGCCGGTCGAATCCACTTTCGCTGGGTATACGACAACTTGGCGGCGGCGGCTCGCGACAGCACGGTGACGCCGGTATACTGGGAGATGCCTGCGCATCCGTTGGGTTTGAAAAAGCAGGCTGAAAACCGCCTGGATTCACTCTACTTCATGAATTTGCAGGCGCAGAAACTCAATTTTCAGGGGCAGTTGGATAGTTCTATCACCTTATGCCGGCAGATTCTGGATCTGGATTATTCTGATCTGCTCGCCCTGAAGACTCTGAGCGAAATACTCTGGAAGCAGGAGAAATTCGATGAAGCGATCCAGTACGTCCGGCGAGCTCTGAATCTAATTCATTTACGTGGCGACGTCAATCTCGAATACTATGTCTGGGTGATGCAGGATCGCCTGTACAGACTGGAGAGACATGAAAAATGGCCTCCGCCGAAAAGAGCGTATTTTTAGGAGCTCGTTGCATGAAAAAGAGCGCCGTTTGCGAGCGCTCTTTTCAGCGATTGGACTGCTGTCGGCAGCCAGACCATATTTCAGGGGAGGATTTTACATTAAATCCCAGTCTATAAACGGCTTCTTAAGGTCCGCCATCGCATTGACGACGAGTTCCACCAATCCGCCATAGTATAATCCGGATTTCTCCTTGGCGCCGTAATAGTCGAAGATGTCCCGAATTTGGCCTTTGCAGTTGGAGCAGGGTGCGCAGACGTATTTAGGCGTCTCGGGTCCAGGATCCTCATTGGCAAAGGCGTTGAGGATCTGCTGAAACTTTTTCCTTCCGTTCAACTGCACCCGCCAGTCCTGGAAGTTGTTCTGCGACATAATGGCGAATCCGCTGCCGCCTCCGCAGCAGTAATTGCGGACGCCGTGCGGCTCCATCTCGCGGAAGCGGGGCGCCAGATAGCGCAGGACCTTTCTCTGTGGCTCGACCACGCCCATGGCGCGGACGAGATTGCAGGGATCGTGCAGAGTCACGGGGAAGTCATTGCGGGAAGGATCGAACTTGATCTTGCCGCTGAAGACGATGTCCGCGATAAGAGTCATGGCGGTTTCCCGCGGAATGCCTTGATATACGCGGTCGGCGATGACGCCTAACGCCTTGCTCTCATGTCCGCATTCCCCCATGACGATCTTCTTGACTTTCAGCTTCTTGGCGATTTCGAAGTGTCGCACGGCGATGCGAGCCAGCTGCACGTCATCGTAGAATAAGCCGTAATTGACGCCGTCATATCCCACCAAGTCGCTGGACATCGTCCAGGAGATGCCCGCCGCATCGAGCAATATCGCGAAGGCGCCCGGGTTATCGGGCCAGGCTAAAATTTCACCTGCGTTGTGGATGATCAGCACATCCGCCCCTTCCACGTCCCATTTCGTCTCCACTTTGATGCCGGTGCGGTCGGTCATATCCTCATCCACGAATTCCATGTTGTCTTTTACGACCAACGGATTCATTCCCGTGCTGGAACCGACCTTCAATTGCTGCACGGTGCCTTTCTCGTGGAGGTCTTTCACCGTGAAGCCCATCTCGGAGCTGAACAGCTTGCGGATTTCATGCGTGATCAAGCCGTTGTCCACGCCGATGGGGCAGCTCTGCGCGCAACGGCGGCACAGGGTGCACCGATAGCTCAGTTCCAATAACCGCGCGATCAAAGTCCAATTCAGTTCGATGTCCCCATGCTGGAATTTCTTGAATGCCGCGCTGCCGGGCTTTACGTACTTGAAATACAACCTTCGCAGCACCTCAGAGCGAAAGGTCGGGCGGTAAACTTCATTTCTACCGCTCATTTCATAGAGAGGACAGTCGTTGATGCAGGTCTGACAGCGGGCACAATGCTCCATGGAGAGAACCAGCGGCTCCAGAAACGTCCAATTGTTCTCTTTGCTGAAGAGCTTATGCAGGCCGGAAAGAAACGCTTGGATGAGCTTTTCCTCTTCTTCCCGCGTTTTTGGTTTGGGGATGCCGACGCAAAGCGTATCGTCCAAGCTCGCTTCGAAGTTCTTGCGCGTCTCTTCCGTGAGCTCTTTGAATTTGGGCTGATTTTCCGGCTTATCGTAGGGCGGTGGAAGCGGGACGAGGTCCTGAAGATCCACATGCGCCAGCTGGTCGGAAGGAATGCTGATATCCGTGACTTCACGGGGTTCTTTCCTGCTTGTAACAGACATTATTTCTTCTCCTCGCCGGTTTCGGAAACGATGTCGAGCCAGGTTTTCTTGCCGTCGGCGCCGACATGCGGCGCCGCCCAGGTGACAACCTGGCTTTCTAACTTTAGGATTTCCGGCTGCAATTTGCCGCCGGGCAGATTCGGCTGATCTTCCCAGCGGACGTCATGATAAGTGAAGTATTTGACGAATGCGTGCGTCATATGAGTGAAAGGGAAATAGATGAGGAAAAACAAAGCGAAGCCTAAATGCCAGTAGCCGATAGCCGGCAGCGCAGGCAGGCTGGAAGCCGACATCCAGCCGGCGAAGAAAACGGCCAGACTTTCAGCGTAGTCCGGATGCAATGCCAGCCAGAATATTCCTGTGATGTAGATGCCGCCCAGAATCGCCAGATTGAAAAAATGACTGGCATTGTTGTAAGGGCGTAAGTTGGGATCTGCAATTCGCTTAAACAGCATCACGACGGCGCCGATGAACCCGAGACCACACCCTGCCCAGGCTAACAGAGTCACCAGCGTTGGAATCCCCGCGAAGATGCCGCCTGATAGTCCCGCCAGCAGCGACGCGCCGGAGATCAACAGAAGTCCCAACACCCCGATCAATAGATACAGACCGAAATGCAGCGCCCAGGAGCCGAACCAGAGCGAGCGGTTGTGCTCCCAGACTCCTTTCAGAAAAAGGATCTCCGGAATCATAACGCTTAAGTCCCCCCAGCGACTGTGTTCGGCGGGTTTGGTCCACCAGTTTGGTTCTTCCAGCCGGGATCCGCCGTAGTGCGCCCGCGACTTTTCGTGCGGCACCGGATAGAGTTCCCAGCGCAGATGGATCGGCATCCTGGAGATGCGGATGATCCGAGCCAGGACGGCCGCTATGAAGATCAGCAGCGACAGGTAAACCAGCAAATGCAGGAGAGTCATGTTTCACCTATTGAATCGCTCTTCAGAGGATTTTTCATTGGCTTTATTTGATAATCAACGCGCATTCTTGATGACCGTTTAACGGAAGCTTCACCAAAGGCAAATCCGTTTCTTCGGCATCGGTGTCCTGGCGAACAGTGAGCCGTTCGGGGTCGAGCAGGAAAATGCCGAAATCGCTGCAGGCTTTTTCCAATTCCGGTGTTACTTCATGCAAATAGATCATTGCGTTGAAAGCGTCGCCCGCGACGTAGTGGAATTCGCGGACTTCTTCATCCGCCCGATAAGTGTGCATTCCGCAGCAAATTGCCAGACGCACATTCTTTTTACAGACCGGGCAGGGCGCTTCGGCGATCAAGTCAATGGGGAACGGCGCCACGTCCGCGCCTCCCGAAACCTTGTAACCGTTGCCGGAGAAGATCTCATACGCACGTTGAACCAGATCATGATGATAGGCGTGCTCAGCAGTCAGCTGAAAGACCGGCTCCACTTCGGCTCCGCACAATTCGCCGTGAAGAAAGGCTTCAATCGCGTTTTCTGCGGGTCCCGTCACCTGATTGATGACCGTGACCCCGTGCGTCTGCAGCAGATGTTTATATTTATTGCTGATGCTGCCGCAGATCAGGATGTCCACCTTGTACTCCTGCAGTTTCTGCACGCGGTTCATTCCGGAAGATCCCGAACAGATGAAGACTTCCGAGAGGATGGATTGATCCTTCTCAATCGTGTAGATGACAAAATGACTGGCTACATCGAACCAGGGGGCGATGTCATCGCCGAAACGTGGAATCGCGACCTTCATCCTGAATTTTATGTGCTATTCTTCACAAGCTGACCTATAATATAAAAAAAGATTGGCGGGATGTCAAGCTTTAATGTTGCATATTTTTGCATTTGTTGCTTGATGTTGCAACTGCAACGCAAAACAATCCCTATTCAGCGATTCGGCTCTTCTCGAAGGTGGGTCTGTATCTGAATGGGGAAAAGCGAATCAGCGAGGCTCTTTGAACTCGGATCGCGAGATGCCGTACGCTTTCATCTTGCGCCATAGGGTCGTGCGGTGAAACCCGAGCTTGGCGCAGGTGCGCCCTAGATGACCGTTGTTGCGTCGCAAAGTCTCTCGGATCCGGGTGGGTTCATCCGGATAGTCCGTGGATTTGGCGGGGATGGGAGCGGATAGCCGGGAACCGCGGAAGTTCTGAAGTTCCAGCGGCAGATGTTCCACCTCAATGATGCGTCCTCGGCAAACCGCGAAGGCGTATTCTATGACGCTCTCCAGTTCGCGGATGTTGCCGGGGAAATCGTAGCGCAATAGAACATCCATCGCTTCCGGGCTGACCCCCATGATATCTTTTCCTTTGCGGGCGTTCATTCGATGAATAAAATGCTCGACCAAATAGGGGATGTCTTCGCGCCGGTCGCGCAGCGGGGGTATCTCGAACTTGACGACGGCTAAACGAAAATAGAGATCGTCGCGGAAACGGCCTTGCGCCACCAGCTCCTTCAGGTCCCGAATCGTGGAAGCGATGACTCGGACATTGATCTTGTGCGGCACATTTGTTCCCAGTGGTTCGTATTCGCCGGTCTGCAGCAGCCGCTGGATTTTCACCTGAGTGGAAAGCGGCAGTTCGCCGATCTCGTTGAAGTAAACCGTGCCCTTATCCGCGGCGGCAAGCTTGCCGATCTTGTTCATCTTCGCTTCAGGGAATGCTCCCCTCACATAGCCAAACACTTCTGCTTCAAAGAGGTGAGCGGGCAATGTGCCGCAATTGATGACCACGCAATCCCGGCCGGCGCGAGGGCTCAGGTTGTGGATGGCGCGCGCCAGCAGTTCGCGTCCGGATCCGGATGGACCCTGGATCAACACGCAGCTCTCGCTTTCGGCGACTCCTGGTAGAATACTGAAGATTTTATTCAACGCTCGATTCCGGGAAATAATATCTTCGAATGTGTAATTCTGTGTAATCTCCTTACGAAGGTGCTCGATGGCGGATAAATCGCGGAACGACTCGACCGCACTGGTGAATTTCCCCTTGCCGTCGCGCAGTACTGCAGTCGAGATGCTGACTGGGATGGTTTCCCCGGAGCTGTTGATGATCCGCGCGGGAACGTCCCGAGCTTCAAGGCCCATTTCCAGAACCTTCTCCAAAGCGCAGCCGCTCTGACAGATGTCCGACTGGAAGACTTCATAACACTTGCATTCAAGAGCGCGGGAGGCGGGCACGCCGGTGATCTTCTCCGCCGCGCGGTTGAAGCTGGTGATCCGCTTTTTTGCATCCACCGTCATCACGCCGTCGGCGATGGAATCGAGGATGATTTTGAAGAATTTCGGGTCTCTGAATTTGTCATTCATTGCCATTTACCAGGATGGATCGAGACTCCAGGAAAAACCGCCGTGGACTGATCCACTGTCAGCTCAAATCATGGATTTTCGTCAGGTTCTTTGTTGCATCGGATCAAGTAACGAGATTATCTTTAACTTCCGTGACGCCTGGGACTTCCTTCACGACCTGAAGAATGTATGGTTTTAAGCCCCCGTGTTCCAAGGTTCCTGAGAGTCTTATGGTGGATTGGTCCGCCGTCACGTTGATGTCCAGACCACGGGTCTTCGCATTGAGTTCCAGCGCTGCGCTGACTTTCGCCGCCAATGCCCGATTGGCGATGTCCAAAACGCGTTCTTCGGTTCTGCGATATTCCGGAGCCTGCGCCAGTGAACAAAGGATCTCCGCGCAGGTCTCCAGAGACATCGTCCGCGTGTTGAGGACGATGTCGAAATGGGATGGATCCGACCAGTCCTCGTTGTAGAGAAATTTCGTCCAGCGTGAACGATCTTCATCCACTTTTTTTATGTATTGTGTCGCTTCGTAGCGATCCAGCTTGGTGGTTTGCAGCAGAGCCGCCACGCGCTGTTCCATCGGGGCGATTAGGCGCACCTTGAGAACCCAGTCCAGGTCTTTCAGTAAAAAGTGACCGGCATTGCCATGATAGATCAAACAGCCCTGCTGGGCATAATCCAGCAAGGTCGCGCGAATCACCGTCAGATACAGCCGCCTCGGGTTGTGGATGCTGCGTTCGATCAGCCGCGGCGGCTTCTGCATGGCGTCGGTGAGTTCCTGTTCGGTGATGCCGTATTCTTCGGATGCTTTGACCAGGACTTCGCGGCTGAGGACGTTGGCGCATTCCATTTTCTTCGCGAGCAGTTCAGCCAGTGCTGCGCCCCCGCTCTTGGTGCCTCGGGAAAGGGTGATGATGGACACTTTTCTTGCTCCGGCGAATGATTTTTTATAAATTTACAAATTAGATTCGGGAATGTCAATACAAATAATCACGAGCTTGTGAAAATGTTTTCCTGCAACAGAATTGTTCGCAGCATTTTCATCATTGCAACAGTTTCTTTTTAATGCGCTGCGATGCAGAAACGGTCGAAATATCTTCCGCTTTTTTTCGATCTTAGGGGAAAACCTTGTCTGGTCGTCGGCGGAGGGGAAGTGGCTTTGCGGAAGGTGCGGCAATTGTTGGAAGCCGATGCCCGGGTCACCGTCATCGCGCCGCATTTCCATGAGAAGCTGAAAGCGATGGCGGCTTCCGGTCTTTGTCACTGTGCGCCGCGCGGGTATCATTCCCCGGAAGCATCGGATTATCATCTGGTGGTCGCCGCCACCGATGACGCGGATACGAACCGACTCGTTTTTCAGGATTGTGTGTCTGTCGGAATACCCGTCAATGTCGTGGATCAACCCAATCTTTGCACGGTGATTTTTCCCGCCGTCGTCCGCCGTGAATTCGCGACGCTGGCAGTCTCCAGCGAAGGATCGGCGCCTTTTTTCACTCGCTTCCTGCGCGAAAAATTGGAAGACTTCCTGAATCACGTCGAACTGCTCGATAAACCGGATTTGCTGGTAAATTTCCGTGATTTCGTCCGAGCCAACGTGACGGATCCCAAAGTGAAGAAGTTGTTGTATCAAAGATTCCTCTCTGTAGATAGTAAAGAATGGAGCAAGTGGTCGGCGTTGGATCCCCCCTATTCCGCCTGGGAAAAATGGCTTTCCGAATCTATTGCCGGGAAGAAGAAGTAGAAAGATGAGTCAAAGAGTCATACGGATCGGAGCGCGTGGGAGTCAATTATCCCTGGTGCAAGCGCAGAGTGTGATGAAACTGCTGCAAGCAGCCGAGCCGGATCTTGAATTCACCCTGCAGCCGATCCGCACGGAAGGGGATAGAAAGCACAGCGCTTCTTTAAAGGAGATAGGGGGGCGGGGAGTATTCGTCAAAGAACTGGAATCGGCGCTGCAACAGCATATTGTGGATATCGCTGTGCACAGCGCCAAGGATTTGCCGTCCAGGCTTCCAGAGGGATTGAGGCTCGCCGCCGTTCCACAGCGGGGTCCGGTGGAAGATGTCCTGATTTCCATCTACAATCTTTCGCTGCCGGAGCTTCCGCCTCGATTGAAGGTGGCGACGGGATCGCCCCGCCGCAAGGCGCTTCTGCGGATGTTCCGTCCGGATTTGAAGGTGGTGGAGATCCGCGGCAATATAAATACCCGCTTGCGAAAGATGAAAGAGAATCAATTCGACGCTCTGGTGTTGGCACGAGCGGGTTTGGTTCGTCTGGAGTTGGAGCAGCATATCTGCCAGATCCTCCCTTCCGACGAATTCATACCCGCGCCTGGGCAGGGAGCGCTGGCGTTGGAAGTTCGGGAGAACGATGCAGGTGTAATGCAGGTCGTCGCCCGAATTAATTCCACGCGCGATTTTGCCTGCTTGACTGCGGAAAGGAGCATGCTGCAGCGGCTGAATGCGGGTTGTTCCGTGCCGGTCGGAGCCTGGGCGCGTTGGACCGGCGAAAGAATGACTCTGGATGCCGTCGTGCTCGAACCGGAAGGAAGATTCGCAATCCGATCTTCCGGCACGATCGCTGATATTCAAGAAGCGCGTGTGTTGGGAGAAAAAGTCGCGGAAGATTTGCTGAGTCAAGGAGCGGCGGAGCTGATTTCGAATGCGTGAGAAAGGGAAAGTCTATTTGATCGGCGCGGGCCCCGGGAATCCGGAACTGATCACGTTGATGGGACTTCAAGCGCTGCGAAATTGCGATGTAGTCGTATACGACCGCCTGGCGCCACTCGAACTGGTCGTCACCTTGCCGCGGCATGTTCAGAGGATCTATGTCGGCAAGTCCTCCGGACATCACGCGCTGCCACAGGATGAGATCCATAAACTCTTGCTGAAACTGGCGCTGGAAGGCAAGCAGGTTGCCAGGCTGAAGGGAGGGGATCCATTTGTATTCGGCAGAGGCGCCGAAGAGGCGATTTTCCTGAGAGAGAACGGAATTTCCTTCGAAGTGATCCCCGGCATCACCGCGGGCGTTGCAACGCCAGCTTTCGCTGGCATCCCGGTAACCTACCGGAACAAAGCGGTCTTTGCAGTATTTTTAACTGCTCACGAAGCAAAAGAAAAAGAAGATCTACAGATTCCCTGGGAATGGATCGCCGGCGCCCGGTATGGATCCATCGTCGGATATATGGGCGTCAAAGAGCTTGCCGGTGTGGTGGACAAGCTGATTCACAACGGTATGAACGCCGCTACTCCAGCCGCCATCATCGAGAGAGGAACGACAGGCAGGCAGCGGAGTCTGCGGAGCAGCTTATCCGAACTGCCCGCTTTGGCGGAAGCTGAAAAGATCCAGCCGCCGGCGCTTTTCGTTATAGGCGAAGTCGTGGATCTTCAAGATCAGATACAGTGGTTCAACGGTATACTCCTGGGCAAGCGCGTTATGGTCACCCGCCCTGCTGATCAAGCGGAAGGGATGTACCGCCTGCTGAGAAGTCACGGCGCGGAGGTGTCGCCTCTGCCCACCATCGCCACCGAAGATCATTTCGATGCCGCAGCCTGGTCTGAAGTGGAATCGTGGTTTGATGTTGCTCCCCCGAATTCGAACTGGCTGGTCTTCACCAGCGAGAATGGCGTGCGCTATTTTCTGGACCAGCTATCGCGGAGCGGTCGTGATTACCGGCAACTGGAACGCTTTCAAATCGCCGCCGTGGGCGAAGGAACCGCAAAAGAACTTGAAAAACGGCACCTTTCGGCGGATTTTGTGCCGTCGTCCGCAACGACCGCGGTGCTGGCGGATGAGTTGAAAGGACGCATTACCTTTGGTGATCGAGTCTTGCGAGTCCGGGGAAATCTGGGGGATGATTCCGTGGAACGGGCGCTGTCCGCGGCAGGCGCCCGGGTCATCTCCTTGCAGGTGTACCGCACCTTGAGAGCGCAATGGGATCAGGGGATGTGGACGCATCTGCAGGAATGTCCTCCGGATCTCATCACTTTCACCAGCGGTTCCACGGTAACCGCGTTCTTTGAAATCTTGGGCGACAAAACCGCACGGGAAACCGCCGCAAAAGCCCTTGTTGCTTCCATCGGTCCTATGACTACAAAGGTCGCTGAAAGCGCCGGAATCCGTGTGCGGATCGAAGCGAAGATTCATTCCGTGTCAGGTCTGATTCAGGCGATTGTTGAACATCAACAACCTTGAGGAGTCCGCAATGAACTGGGAGGAATCCCTTCGACGACTTATGGAAGGGAACAAGCGTTTCGTCGCCGGGCAAATGCTGCACCCCAATCAGATCATAGAAAAGCGGTTGGAGGTACGACGCGGGCAAAATCCTTATGCTGTAGTTTTGGCTTGCTCGGATTCCCGCACCTCGCCGCTCTTAATTTTCGACGCAGGGTTGGGAGACCTCTTCATCGTTCGAACAGCGGGTAATGTGGCGGATGAAGTGGCGATCGGCAGTATGGAAATCGCGGTAGAACAATTCGAGACGCCTTTGATTATGGTGCTGGGACACCGGCGGTGCGGTGCCGTCCGGTTAGCTTTGGATAAACCGGAAATATCGGGACATATGCAGAGCATTGTGCACCTTTTGAAGCCTGCGGTTTTAGAAGGGAAGCGACAGCCTGGCGATCCCTGGGAGAACGCCGCCAGGGCAAATGTCTGGATCACCGTAGATAAGTTGAAAAATTCTGAGCCGTATCTAAAAAACCGCGTGCGAAAGGGGATTCTGAAGATCGTGGGGGGATATTACTGTTTGGATGAGTGGCACGTGGAGATCATCGCAGAATAAGATGAAGGATGCTTTTATGCCGTATCCTGAAGAACGACCTCGAAGACTACGTAGGAGCGCAGCGTTGCGCCGCTTGGTGCGCGAAACCCGCATTTCCCCTGCTGACTTGATTCTGCCGTTCTTCGTGAAAGTCGGTGGAGAAGATGAAGCCATACCCAGCATGCCGGGCATCGCAAGATACAACCCTCGCAAGGCGGCGGAAAAAGCGGCTGCAGCGTATGAAGCCGGTGTCCCCGCCGTGATCCTCTTCGGAATACCGGATCGGAAAGATGCCACAGGTTCCGCATCCTGGCGGGAGGATGGCGTTATCCAAACCGCCGTGCGATCTATCAAGCAGATTGTTCCGGATTTGATTGTCATCACGGACGTTTGTCTGTGCGAATATACGGATCACGGCCATTGCGGAGTCCTGTGCGACGGCGTCGTGGATAACGATGCGACGCTGGAGCTGCTGGCTCGCCAGGCGGTAAGCCATTGCGAAGCGGGGGTGGATATCGTCGCGCCATCCGATATGATGGACGGCAGAGTCGGAGCAATCCGCCGAGCGCTCGATAATGCCGGCTTTTCCGACCGCGCCATCATGGCGTACAGCGTGAAGTATGCCTCCTCTTTTTATGGACCCTTCCGCGAAGCCGCGGATTCAACCCCTGCAGTTGGCGACCGCAAGAGTTACCAGATGGATCCCGCCAACGCCCGCGAAGCTCTGCGCGAATCCAGTTTAGACGTCGCGGAAGGTGCGGATATTATTATGGTCAAACCTGCATTGGTGTATCTGGATGTGATTTCCCGCGTCCGCCAAATCACGCATTTGCCCGTCGCCGCCTTCAATGTCAGCGGCGAATACGCAATGGTTAAAGCCGCCGCGCGGGCAGGGTGGCTGGATGAGCGGTCGGCGGTGCTGGAAATCCTCACCGGCATCAAGCGTGCCGGCGCGGATTTGATCCTCACCTATCATGCGTTGGATGTCATCCGCTGGTTGAACGATGAAAAAGCATAGACGATCTGCAGAGGCGTTCGAACGGGCTCGGCGCATTTTACCCGGCGGCGTCAATTCCCCGGTGCGGGCGTATGGCGCGGTCGGCGGCGATCCGCTTTTCATCGCCCGCGGCGAAGGGATTCGGATCTGCGATCTGGATGGCAACGAGTATCTGGATTATGTCCTTTCCTGGGGTCCGCTGATCCTCGGACACGCTCACCCCACCGTCGTGGCGGCCGTTCAAGACGCGGCGAAGCGCGGCTTGTCGTTCGGTGCGCCCACGGAAGGTGAGACAGAACTCGGCGAAAAAGTCCGGGCTTTTATGCCTCACCTCGAGATGCTGCGGCTGGTCAGTTCCGGCACAGAAGCCGTGATGACCGCCGCTCGTCTGGCGAGGGCATGCACAGGCAGGGATCTCTTAGTGAAATTCGACGGCTGCTACCACGGTCACAGCGACGGCTTTCTGATCCAGGCCGGTTCCGGACTGGCGACGGGAGGCTTGCCGGCTTCCCGGGGTGTTCCGCTGGAGATCGCGCGCTGCACGATCTCGCTGCCCTACAACGATATCGAGGCTGTCCGGAATCTCTTCGCTCAGCGGGGGAAGAAAATCGCAGCTGTCATCGTGGAGCCCATCGCCGCGAATATGGGCGTCATCCCGCCGAAGCCTAATTTTCTCGAAGGATTGCGGGAGATCACGCAGCAATACGAATCCCTCTTGATCTTCGATGAAGTCATCACCGGCTTTCGTGTGGCTCGCGGAGGAGCCGCCGAATTATTCGGGATCGTGCCGGATCTCACCTGTCTGGGGAAGATCCTGGGCGGCGGCATGCCCATTGGAGCCGTAGGGGGACGGCGCGATCTAATGTCCCGGCTGGCGCCCTCAGGCGATGTATATCAAGCCGGCACGCTCTCCGGCAATCCTATCTCAGTCGCCGCTGGAATCGCCACACTGCAGGAATTGACGAATCCGACGTGTTATCCGTCTCTCGCCGCTGCGACCCGGGAACTGGCGGATGGTCTGCAAAGGATTTTCCGGAGCGCCGAGATTCCGGCGCAGGTGCATTCAGTCTGCGGCTTACTCACTGTCTTCTTTTCGCCGAATCCAGTTTACGACTTCGATTCCGCCCGCCGTTGTGACGGCGATGCCTACCGCAGATTTTTCCGCTCGATGTTGGATTGCGCGATTTACCTGCCTCCGTCTCCTTATGAAGCGTGGTTTTTGTCCATCTTACACGACCAATCCGCTCTCACGAAGACTCTCGCCGCGCTGACTCACAGCTTGGATTCACTTCGTGCCGGGCGGTAACGATGCCGAAATTTGTAGCAGCGCAACGTTTTTGCATAAATTTGGACGATTATATTGCATAATGTTGCAATATGCAACACTATAAAGTGAAAATTTTCGAGAAATTGCTTGACTTATTCGTTTCAGGGAACTATATTTTTGTAGTCTTGTGAAAAAAGTTGCTGATCTTGTCAAATATTTGACAACCATTCCCCCCATCCGGCAGCCGAAAGCGAGCAAGAGATATTTAAAATAGATAGCGGCATCTGTTACGCCACCACCTAAACCGTGAGGAGATACTATGGCGGATGAATTCCCAAAAACGCCAAAATTGGACGAATTGGAAAAGGGAGCCTGGCCCAGTTTCGTGAGCGAGATCAAGATGGCTGCGAAGAACAACGCGGCTTCCCGCGATCTACTCAGGCTGCTGGAGCGTTCTTACAACGAGAAGATCGGGCACTGGAAACACGGCGGCATCGTCGGCGTGCTGGGCTACGGTGGAGGAGTCATCGGTAGATACAACGATCTCCCGGAAGAATTCCCCCACATCTCCCATTTTCACACCATGCGCATCAACCAGCCGGCGGGATGGTACTACACCACCGAGGCTCTGCGCAAAATCTGCGATATCTGGGAAAGACACGGTTCCGGCTTGACCAATATGCATGGATCCACCGGCGACATCATCTTGTTGGGAACCACGACGGATGAATTGGAACCCACTTTCCAGGAATTGGCTCGCATCGGCTTCGACATCGGCGGATCCGGATCGGACGTGCGCACGCCTTCCTGCTGTTTGGGGAAGAGCCGCTGCGAATGGGCGTGTTACGATACGATGGCTCTGACTCATGATCTGACGCTGACCTATCAGGATGAATTGCACCGTCCAGCGTTCCCTTACAAATTCAAGTTCAAGATGTCGGGATGTCCCAATGACTGCGTGGCGTCTGTAGCGCGTGCCGATATTTCCATCATCGGCACCTGGCGAGACGATATCCGTATTGACAAGAATGCAGTCCTCGAATACCGCGACAGAGGAATGGACATTCAGAAGGAAGTCGTCAATCTCTGCCCAGCGAAATGCATGGAGTGGGATGGCAAAGAGCTGCACATTGACAACGATAATTGCAAGCACTGCATGCACTGCATCAACGTTATGACCAAGGCGCTGCGTCCAGGGACCGATACTGGCGCCACGGTGCTGATCGGCTCCAAAGCGCCGATCATCGAAGGCGCTCTGCTCTCTTCCGTCCTGATTCCATTCTGGAAGGTGGAGCCGCCTTATCAGGAATTGAAGGATCTCATCGAGCGAATCTGGGATCTCTGGTGCGAAGAAGGGAAGAACCGCGAGCGGATCGGCGAGTTCATTCAGCGAGTCGGTTTGGGTAATTTCCTCGAACTGATCGGCGTGGAACCGCAGGCAGAAATGGTGGCGCATCCTCGCGAGAATCCCTACATCTTCTACGAAGAGTATTTCGAAGAAGAGGGCGAAGGCACCGAGAGCAACGCTTGATCGTGCCCATCACTTAATCCAATTGCTGATAATCTAACAACCCACTCGCCGAGTGGTTTAGACGAAAAGGAGCAATCCCATGGCAGAAGAAGTTCAAAAAAGAATCACCGATATAGGACCGCCGCATTACGAACAGTTTCTCCCGCCCGTGATCAAAGAGAATTACGGCAAATGGAAGTACCATGAAATCGTAAAGCCCGGGGTGATGAAGCATGTGTCGGAAACCGGCGCCGAATGCTACACGGTGCGCGCCGGCGGCTCCCGTTTGATGAGCATCCAGAAGATCCGGCAGATTTGCGATCTGGCAGATAAATACGCCGATGGGCATCTGCGTTTCACCAGCCGCCACAACATCGAATTTATGTTCACCGATCCCAGTCGCATCGAACCGCTGATCAAGGACCTGAAGAAACTCGGGCATCCAGTGGGAGGCACGGGTCCCGCGATCACCAGCATCGTGCACACGCAGGGCTGGATTCACTGCCATTCCGCCGCCACGGATGCTTCCGGCATCGTCAAGTCGGTGATGGATGAAGTGATCAGCCACTTCGAGAACATGGATCTGCCGGCGAAGTGCCGCATCGCGCTGGCTTGCTGCCTGAATATGTGCGGCGCGGTGCACTGTTCGGACATCGCGATCCTCGGAATTCACCGCCGCCCGCCCAAGATCAACCGAGAGAACCTCGTTAAGATGTGCGAGATCCCCAATGTGGTGGCTTCCTGCCCCACGGCGGCGATCAAGCCGACCGAATGGGAAGGCAAACCGTCGTTGACCGTGGATGAAGACCGCTGTATGTTCTGCGCCAACTGCTATACGGTCTGCCCCGCGATGCCTCTGAACAACCCGTTAAACGACGGCGTCTCCATCTGGATCGGCGGCAAGGTGTCGAATGCCCGCCATGAACCGATGTTTTCCAAACTGGCGATCCCTTACATCGAAAACAACCCGCCGCGTTGGCCCGAAGTCGTCGCCGCCGTCGTCAACATCATCAACGTCTGGAAGGACAACGCGCGCAAATACGAACGTTTGGGCGAATGGATCGAGCGCATCGGTTGGCCCAAGTTCTTCCGGCTCGCCGGCATCGAATTCCGCAAAGAGCACATTGACGACTTCAAACATGCCGGTCTGACCTACAAACGTTCCGTTCATCTAACCCGCTGAGAGGTGATGCAATGGCGGACAAATTATCAGTCAATGAAGTCGCGGACGCCATGTATAATATGGTGAAGGAAGCCACCGGCTTGCGCAAACTGAAGCCGATGGATTTGACCAAAAATATCATGGAAGCCTACGGCGATCGAGTGGACAAACAAATCTGCAAGGATGCGATCAAGCAGTTGATCGAATCCGGCAAATGCGTCTATACGTATTTCGGCGGCAGCTACATCGAATTGCCGCATAAAGAAGGCGCCGCCAACGAGTGAGATCGGATGGGCGAAGCGTTCCTTGCCGAACGCTTCGCCTCCCGACCGCTGGTTCTTTGATAGTGGAAAGCCGCGTGCAGAACAGTCGAGATGAATTTCCTTCGAAAGAGTTGCCTCTGAAAGAAAGTCTGCCCCGCCTGGTCATCGCCGGCACCGGCGGTGATGCGGGAAAAACTCTGGTCACGTTAGGGCTGGCGGCGGCGTGGCGGCTTCGTAATCTGGAAATCGCGGTCTTCAAGAAGGGTCCGGACTACATTGACGCTGCTTGGCTGGGTTTCGTGGTTGGAAAACCCGCGCGGAATCTCGACACCTATATGATGGGCGAAAGCGGCATCGAAGCCTCCTTCTACGAGCACGGTCGCAGTGCGGACGTCTGCCTGATCGAAGGCAATCGCGGACTGTACGACGGTTTGAACGCGCAGGGCACGCACAGCACCGCGGAACTTGCGAAATTGCTGAACGCACCGGTTCTGCTGCTACTGGATGTCACCAAGGTGACACGCACCGCTGCGGCAGCGGTGCTGGGCTGCCGGATGATGGATCCGCAAGTGCAAATAGCCGGCGTCATCCTGAATCGCACCGCCGGGTCCCGCCACGAGAAGATCGTGCGGGAATCCATCGAGAGCATCTGCGGAGTCCCCGTTGTAGGCGCGATTCCCAAGCTCGGCGGAAAAGAACTTCTGCCCGGCAGGCATCTCGGCTTGGTGACGCCGCGGGAACACCCGGAACTGACGAAGATCCGGGAGGCAACCGCAAGAATTGCGGAAAAGTACCTGGATCTGCCGAAGATCGAAGAGATTGCGAGAAACGCACCCCAGTTCAGAGTCATCCCGGCAGAACAACTGCCGCGATCCGCTGAACGCATTGTCCGCATCGCCTTTTTCGATGATTCCGCCTTTTCATTCTACTATCCCGACAATCTGGAAGCGCTGGAAGCTGCGGGTGCAGAGCTGATCCCGATCTCATCTATGCGGGATCCGGCGTTGCCGCAATGTGACGGGCTGTATATCGGAGGCGGCTTTCCGGAAACCCATGCGGCAGAAATTTCTTCGAATCAGGGATTATTGCAGTCGGTGTACACGGCTGCCGAACAGGGGCTGCCCATCTATGCGGAATGCGGAGGTTTGATTTACCTGTGCCGGTCCCTCACCTGGCAAGGACGAAAATATCCGCTGGCGGGCGTCTTCCCGCTGGATTTGGCGATGGAGTCAAAACCCCAGGGGCACGGCTATATGGAAGTCGTAGTGGATGAAGAAAATCCTTTCTTTTCTTTGAATTCGGTGATTCGAGGACATGAGTTTCATTATACGAAGATCGTTTCAGAAAGCGAACAGATACGAACGATTTACAGAGTCAACAGAGGTCAGGGATGTTTTGACCGGCGGGATGGCTTGATCCACCGCAATGTGCTGGCGAGCTATCTGCATCTGCACGCGCTGGGCGTCCCGAGCTGGGCGGAAAAATTCGTGAATCTTTCCAAAAACTATCAAGAGGGTTGGAATAAAGATGGCTAAAGTCGTCGTCAAGAAAAAACCGATGATCCGCAGCTTCTCGTCCGGAGGGGGATCTTCCGTAGAGACGTCTCCGCTACGGCCTAAGCATGTGGAGAAGCTGGCACCCTGTATGGATGCCTGTCCGAATCAAACCAATATCCGCGGGTTCCTCACCGCCATCTCCATGGCGGAAAAACACGGCTATGAAGTGGATGAAGGTTTCCGAAAAGCCTGGAACATTTTGACGGAAAAGAATCCGTATCCTTCCACCTGCGGCAGAGTCTGTCCTCATCCCTGTGAAGCGGAGTGCAACCGCCAGTTCAAGGAAGCGTCCGTCGGGATCAACAACCTCGAGCGGTTCGTGGGCGATTTCGCTCTGGACAACGGCTTTCAATTTGAAAAGCCGGCTGTGAAGCAGACGGAAAAGATCGCCGTGATCGGTTCCGGACCCGCGGGGATGTCCTGCGCCTACCAGCTGGCGAAGCTTGGCTATCCGGTGACGGTTTTCGAAGCGTTTCCCAAGCCGGGCGGCATGCTGCGCTACGGAATTCCGGCATATCGCCTCCCCCGTGAAATTCTGGATCGGGAAACTCAGCGCATCCTCGATCTGGGCGTCGAACTGAGAACGAATACCATTGTCGGCAAGGACGTCTCTTACAAAGATCTGCAGAAGGAATATAAGGCGATTTTCGTGGGGATCGGAGCGCACCAGGGAAAGAAACTCGGGATTCCTAATGAAGACGTCCCCAATCTTTGGACCGGCACGGCGTTTCTGAACAAAGTCAATTCCGGCCAGAAAGTTGAAGTCGGCGATCACGTCGTGGTCGTGGGAGGGGGCGATACCGCCGTGGATGCGGCGAGGGTTTCCCGGCGGCTGGGCGCGAAGGTTACGATCCTGTATCGTCGCACCCGCAATGAAATGCCTGCCATCAAGGAGGAGATCGCCGGAGCGGAAGAAGAAGGGGTGGAACTGGTTCTGCTGGCGGCGCCGCTGGAAATCATCAAGGAAAATGATCGCGCCGTCGGTATGATCTGCCAGCGGATGGAGCTGGGCGAACCCGATTCATCGGGGCGCCGGCGTCCCGTTCCCATTCCCGGGGATACTTTCAGAATGGACTGTTCCACCATCGTCGCCGCCATCAGTCAGGAACCGGATTTCCAGGGCTTCGAAGACCTGCGGGAAAACCGGGACTGGATTAAAGTAGATGAATTCGGTCACACGAAGGTGAAGGGCGTATATGCCGGCGGGGACGCTCTCGAATTGGGCTTGGTGACGATCGCTATCTATCAGGGGCGCCGAGCCGCGGATACCATTCATCGCGAAATCAAGGGTCTTCCTTTCACGCCGGCGGAAAAGCAGGAGATCATCCGTCACGATAAAATCTTGCTCAAATATTATGAAGAGAAACTTCGCTGTGAGGCGGCGCATCTGGATCCGGAGACCCGCTTGAAAAACGGCGACGCCGAGATCACCAAGACGCTGACTCGTGAACAGGCGATCGCCGAAGCTTTCCGTTGTATGTCGTGCGGTTCCTGTTTCGAGTGCGGACAGTGCTGGTCGTACTGCCAGGACGGCGCCATAAAAAAACCCGTGATCAAAGGCGAGCCCTATACGTTCAAGATGGAGTTCTGCAACGGTTGCAAAAAATGCGCGGAGCAGTGCCCTTGCGGCTATATTGAAATGCATTGAAAACCGACCGGAATTTGGCAATTAGAGATTAAGAATAAAGTTAAGGTTGGAGGAAGAACAGTGGCTACCTTCGAATACGGAGACGTAAAAATTCTCGTGGATGAAGACGGTTTCATGGAAGAACCGGAAAAGTGGAATGAAAAAGTGGCGCTCGCATTGGCGAGTACAGAAGGGGTAACCGAACTGACGGAAAACCACTGGAAAGTGGTGAACTATCTGCGAGACTACTACAAGGAATTCGGCATTGCGCCGATGATCCGCAAACTCTGCAAGCAGACCGGCTTCTCGTTGAAGGAAATCTACGACCTGTTTCCTTCCGGACCGGCGAAAGGCGCTTGTAAAGTCGCCGGATTACCCAAACCTACCGGCTGCGTATAACATCGCTTACGCCTCCGCCGGAATCCTAAAATTCCGGCGGAGGCGGTCGGTTGAAGTTCGTTACGTTGATATTGAGAGCCGCGTCTGGATGCGATATGTCCGAAAGTTCTTTCGGAAAGATGAATGATCTGTTGATCGCGAAACAGGTCGCCGTCAAACAGCGCTGGCTCGACCTGATCCTTGAATCGTATCCGGAAAACGCCCGCGGATTTTTCGAGAACCAAAAAGACCGTTTCCAGAATCCCGTAGGTTCCGCCGCCGCTCGTTTGGTGGATGAGCTCTTCGATGCAATAGTGAAGCGGGCGGCTTCTGCTGAGATCGTTGCAATACTGGATGAATTTGTCCGCATCCGCGCGGTGCAGGATTTCACGCCTTCCGCCGGCATCTCGTTTGTCCTCGATTTGAAGCGGGCGGTGCGCGAAACCGTAATGGATGACATTCGGACGCAGGTGCTCTTCAGCGAGCTGTTGCAGTTCGAATCGCAAATTGATGAAACGTTGTTGACGGCATTCAATCTTTATGCCCAGGCTCGTGAAAAAATGTACGAGATTAAAGCGAACAATCTCAAACGACAATCCTTTCTCGCTATAAAAAAAATGGGAGCAGATTTCTACCCGCGGGAGAGCAGCGATGACTCTTCAGATCCCGAAATGGAATAACGCCGGCGCAAGCCAAAGGGGGATTCTATGACTTTGTGGTTCTCCCTCTTCGCCCTTCTAATTTTGATCCTCATTCCCGCCGTGGGGAGCGGCGGCGGCGCCGGTCTTTCGATTTTATTGGGAACCGTGTTCCCATATGCCGCCATCCTCGTCTTTCTGAGCGGGTGCGTCTATCGCGTCCTGAAATGGGCGAAATCGCCGGTTCCCTTCCGCATCCCTACAACCGGAGGCCAGCAAAAATCGCACGATTGGATCCGCAACAGCCCGCTGGACAATCCCCATACCGCGCTGGGAACCTTCGGACGGATGGCGTTGGAAATCCTCTTCTTCCGGTCGCTTTTCCGCGATACGAAGGCGGAACTGAAGAAGGGCCCCAGACTGGTTTACGGTTCCAGCAAATACCTCTGGGCGGCGGGGCTGGCGTTTCACTATTCCTTCCTGATCATCTTCATCCGTCACTTCAAGTATTTTGTGGAACCGGTCCCCGCCTGGGTTTCGGCGGTGCAAAGTCTGGACGGATTCTTTCAAGTGGGATTGCCCATCCTTTATGTGACCGATGTCATCATCCTCGCGGCGCTAGGGTATCTGTTTTTCCGGCGGATCTTCGACTCCAGAATCCGCTACATTTCTCACGCCTCGGATTATTTCCCGCTGCTCCTCATCGGCGGCATCGCCGTCACCGGCGTCCTGATGCGTTACTTCTATAAAGTGGACCTGGCGAGCATCAAACAGCTGGCGGTCGGATTGATGTCCTTTCATCCCGTTCAACCGCAAGGGATCGGCGGGCTTTTCTACGTGCATCTTTTCCTGGTCTGCACTCTTCTGGCGTACTTCCCCTTTAGCAAATTGATGCATCTGGGTGGAGTCTTCCTTTCGCCCACCCGCAATCTGGCGAACAACAATCGCATGAAGCGTCATATCAACCCATGGAATTACCCTGTGAAAGTGCACACCTATGAAGAATATGAGGAGGAGTTCCACGACGTTATGAAGGCGGCGGGATTGCCTCTGGAGAGGGAGAAATCGTCTTCCGGAGGAAAGGAATAGCGATGTCGGAGATCAAGCTCGATAAAGAAAAACTGAGCGCGGTGGATTATCATCCGCCAGAGAAGAGCTGGATGGATCCCCGCGTCGAATTCCGCAAGGGCACTTTCTGCTACGGCGCGGTGCCGGAAACGCTGAAATATCTGGATTTGCCCTTTCCCAAGAAATGGCAGCCATCCGACGCCGATTGGCAGTTGCCCCCCAACTGGAAGGAGATCATCTTCGAAGGGATGCGCCAGCGTCTAGATCGTTTTCGCACCTTCAAGATCTTCATGGATATCTGCGTCCGCTGCGGCGCCTGCGCGGACAAGTGCCACTATTTTCTCGGATCCGGAGATCCGAAAAATATGCCGGTGCTGCGCGCGGAACTCCTGCGATCCGTCTACCGCCGCGAATTCACCAGAGCCGGCAAGATCATGGGGAAGATGATCGGCGCCCGGGATTTAACCGAGGATGTTCTGAAGGAATGGTTCTATTACTTCTATCAATGCACGGAATGCCGCCGCTGTTCGGTCTTCTGCCCCTACGGGATTGATACCGCCGAAATCACGATGATGGGACGCGAACTCCTGAACCTGCTGGGGCTGTCCATCGAATGGATCAATACCCCGCTGGCGAATTGCTTCCGCACCGGAAATCACCTCGGGATCCAACCGCACGGTTTCAAAGACAGCATCGAATTCGCCGTGGATGAGCTGGAAGAGATCACCGGCATCCGCGTGCACGCTCCCATCAATGAAAAGGGGCATGAGATTCTCTTCGTCACGCCGTCCGCGGATTACTTCGCCTCGCCGCATTATTACACCCTGTTGGGCTATCTGGCGCTTTTCCATGAAATTGGATTGGATTACACCTGGTCCAGCTACGCCTCCGAAGGGGGGAATTTCGGATTGTTTCATTCTCATGAGATGATCAAGCGCTTGAATTCCAAAATCTACATGGAAGCCAAACGCCTGGGGGTGAAATGGATTCTGGGCGGGGAATGCGGCCATATGTGGCGCGTCCTGCACCAATATATGGACACCATGAATGGACCGGCAGATTTTCTGCAGATCCCCAAATCTCCTCTGACGGGGACGGTTTTCCGCAACGCAGCTTCTACCAAGATGGTGCATATCACGGAATTTACCTCGGATTTGATCCGCCACGGCAAGCTGAGATTGGATCCCAGCCGCAACGACCACTGGCGTGCCACCTTCCACGATTCCTGCAATCCGGCGCGGGCTATGGGGTTGTTTGAGGAGCCCCGCTACATCATCCGGAATGTGATGAATCATTTCACGGAAATGCCCGAAACCACCATTCGCGAAAATACTTTCTGCTGCGGCAGCGGATCCGGTTTGGGCACCGACGAGAATATGGAGATGCGTCTGCGGGGCGGTCTGCCTCGAGCCAATGCAGTCAAGTTCGTCAAAGAAACTCAGAACGTCAATATCCTGCTCTGCATGTGCGCCATTGATAAAGCCACTCTGCCGCCGTTGTTGGAATATTGGGTTTCGGGGGTGGAAGTAGGAGGCGTGCATGAAATGGTCGGTAACGCTCTGATCATGAAAGGCGAGAAGGAGCGCGAGACCGACTTGCGAGGTCAACCCCTCTTGATGAAGGCGGAGGATTCTGCACATGCGTGATAAGGGAAGAATCGCCGTCGGATTGGTCATTTTTCTGATCATCATGACCTTCCCGTTGTGGTTCGATCTGGTGAAGGGGGTTAATCCCATGCCCGATCCGATCATCGCCACGAAAGATGTGCCGGGCAAAAATCAGTGCGTCCGTCCGACGGATTATATGAAAACCTCGCACATGGATCTCTTAAATCAATGGCGGGATGAGGTCGTGCGCCGCGATGAACGCTTCACTCAAATGCCGGACGGGCGCATCATCGAAAAGAGCCTGTCGAACACCTGTATGGACTGCCATTCCAACAAGCAGGATTTTTGCGACCGCTGCCATAACCGGATGGCGGTATCGCCATATTGTTGGGATTGCCATCTGACTCCCGACGAGATCCGCTCGGATGGGATGGCGTTGAACACTGCTACGGAGGGAGACGCCCGATGAGTCTGGATCGCAGAAGATTCGTCAAAGCCGCAGGGCTGGCGGCGCTGGGATGGACGGTTGCACCTCCCCTGAAGCTCTTCGGATCGGAAAATAACACGGGGACGCTGAATATCAGATCAACGCCGAACGAAGAGGTTCTGAATGAAATTTACGCAGCTTCGGAGTCGGCTCCTATCGAACTGCCGCCCCGCGCCGCCCGCCCGCCCGAACAGGCGAGCCGCTGGGCGATGGTGATTGATCTGCACAAGTGCCGCGAACATCAGGATTGCACTGCCTGCATACAGGCTTGCCATACCGTCCACAACGTTCCGAATTATCCCAATCCGAAAGATGAAATCAAGTGGATATGGAAAGAGCCGTTCAGCCACGCTTTCGCCGAAGACCAGCACCCCTTTATCCGGGAAGAGATCCTGCACAGCAGTGCGCTGCTCCTGTGCAATCACTGCGACAATCCGCCTTGCGTCCGCGTCTGTCCCACTCAGGCGACCTGGAAACGGGAAAAGGACGGCATCGTGATGATGGATTGGCACCGTTGTATCGGCTGCCGCTACTGCATCGCCGCCTGTCCCTATGGTTCGCGCAGCTTCAACTACCGCGAACCCAAGCGATTTTTCGCTGAAATAGGATTGAAACCTCAGCCGGACTTCCCCATGCGGACCCGCGGGGTAGTCGAAAAGTGCACGCTGTGCGAAGAGAGGTTGGCGCGCGGTCAGTGGCCCGCCTGCGTGGAAGCCTGTCCGCACAATGCCATGATCTTCGGCGACCTGGACAACGCCGATGATCCCGTGAGGCAATTGCTGGCGGCGCGTTTCACCATCCGACGCAAAGCCGGCTTGGGAACCCAACCCGAAGTCTATTACATCGTGTGAGGAACGCATGATCGAGAAAGCGCTGCAGGGGGGAAAGCGATACTGGACGCTGGTCTTCATTTTGGCTGCCGTGCTGGGGGTGGGTTTTCTGGCGTATTTGAAGCAGTTCCACACCGGTTTGACGGTTACCGGCTTGAGTCGCGATGTATCCTGGGGATTGTATATCGCGCAGTTCACCTTCCTGGTCGGCGTCGCCGCTTCGGCGGTGATGGTGGTTTTGCCCTATTATCTCCACAATTACAAGCTCTTCGGGAAGCTGACCGTTCTGGGCGAATTTCTGGCGATTTCCGCCTGTATTATGTGCATGATGTTCATCTTCGTGGATATGGGTCAGCCGTTCCGCATTCTCAATGTCTTTTTACACCCGACGCCCCACTCGATGATGTTCTGGGATACCATAGCGCTGGGCGGTTATCTGCTGCTCAATATCCTGATCAGTCGGGTGGTGTTAGGCGCGGAGTACAAGGGCATCGCGCCCCCGAAATGGATCAAGCCGTTCATCATCATCTCGATTCCTTGGGCGATCAGCATCCACACCGTGACGGCGTTCCTCTATTCCGGTCTGGCGGCTCGGCCTTTCTGGATGACCGCCGTCCTGGCGCCGCGATTCCTCGCCTCCGCCTTCGCCAGCGGTCCGGCTCTGTTGATTCTGCTCTGTCTCGTTCTGCGCAAATACACGAAATTCGACCCGGGGCGGGAACCAATCCAGAAACTGGCTCTGATCGTGACTTACGCTATGTGCATCAACGTCTTCCTGATTCTGATGGAGATCTTCACGGTGATGTACAGTGGCATCCCCGATCATCTGGATCATTTCCGCTATATGTATTTCGGACTGGAAGATGCCCATGGCGTGCTGAGAACCAATCTCGTCCCCTGGATGTGGACTTCCTCGGCTCTGGCGATTCTCTCCTTAGTCCTTCTTTTAGTTCCTGACTTCCGCAGACGGGAAAACCTACTGGGCGTCGCCAGCCTTGCGGTCTTCTTCTCGCTTTGGATAGATAAGGGAATGGGCATGATTGTCACTGGCTTTACGCCCAATCCGACGCACACCGTCGTGCCGTACAAGCCGACGACCCTTGAAAGTCTGATCACCCTCGCCGTCTGGGGTTTAGGGGCTTTGATTGTCACATTCCTGTATAAGGTTGCTTTGACTCTCAGGAGGGAAGTGGATAATCCGGGTTATCGAGCCTGATCCGCGATGAACATCGTCATCATCGGCGCTTCCGCCGCCGGATTGAAAGCCGCCTGCCGCGTGCGGCGCCTGCTCCCGCAAGCGAAGGTAACCGTGTTGGAAGCAGGTGAGTATATTTCCTATTCCGCCTGCGGCTTGCCCTATTTCCTTTCGGGGGATGTGGATCGTTTCAGACAATTGACGACGACGGTGTATGATGTTGTGAAATCACCCGAATTTTTCGCAGCGGTGAAAGATATTACGGTGCTGACCGGATTTCGTGCCGAGCGCATTGATCCTGATCAGAAAGTCGTCGAAGCGCTGAATTTGCGGACGGGGGAGGGAATCGAATTCGGTTATGATGATCTCGTCCTCGCCACAGGTGCCGCGCCGCTGATGCCGCCGATCCCCGGGAATACGTTACCCGGAGTCTGCACCTTCACCCGCCCGGAAGACGCCATCGCGCTGCGGAAGGCGTTGAATGAAAGTCAGATCCAGCGGGTCGCCATCATCGGAGCGGGCTTCATCGGGTGCGAATTGTGCGAGGCGTTCCGAGCCCTCTGGGGTGTGGACACCGAGCTCTTTGAAGCGGAATCACAGGTCCTGCCGGATCTTCTCGGCGCAGGCATCGCGCGCATCGTCGAATTGGAGCTGGTGCGTCAGGAGGTCGGTTTACACCTGAACGCCTGCGTTTCCGGAATCAAACCGGATGACGGGAAGCTGAGAATCACCCTCTTCGATGGCTCTTCCTATGCAGGTTTCGACCGGGTCATCTTTGCAACGGGAGTAAAACCGAAAACCGAACCCGCTGCGGCGGCAGGAGTGAAGACGGGAGTAAGAGGCGCCATTGTGGTGGATTCCCGAATGCGCACCAACATCCCTCATATTTTCGCCGTGGGAGACTGCGTCCAGGTCGTTCACGAGTTGACCAGCAAGCCATATTATTTGCCGCTGGGATCGCTGGCGAATCGCATGGGCAGGATCGCGGGCAATGTCATCGCCGGTGAAGATGATTCGTTGAACCCGGTCTGTTCGGCGGTGTGTTTGAAGGTGTTTGATTTGAACATCGCCTCTGTCGGAATGCGAGCCAAAGCCGCGGTGCAGGCTGGTTTCAAACCGGCGATCGCCTGGGGAACGTTCATGGACAAAGCTCATTATTATCCCGAAGCGAATTTGATCAGCGCCTGCATGGTGTACGATACGGCGACGCTTCGAGTGCTGGGCGTGCAGGCGGCTGGACGGGGCGACGTGATTCGCAGAGTGGACGCCGCTTCTTTGATGATCCGTCATAAGACAACGCTCCCGCAAGTGCGGGATTACGAGCCGGCGTACGCGCCGCCTTATGCGAATCCGCTGGATCCGCTGCATTACCTGGCATATGCCGGCATTGCGGCGCAGAACGAGAATGTGAAGCCCTTCCCGCCGACGGAGCTGGAGAAGCACGCAAACGGTTCCATCGTGCTCGATGTGCGCGAAGAGTCTGAAGTCAGAGAAAATCCCGTCACCGTCGAATGCAAAAAAGTCTTCGCCATCCCATTGGGTGAAATCCGCGGACGTTGCGCGGAAATTCCGAAAAATGAGCGCGTCGTCGTAGTCTGCCAACGCGGCGCACGGTCCGCGGAAGCGACGCGCATTCTGCAGGAAAACGGCTTTCAGGACGTGCGCTATATGGGCGGCGGACTGGGGTTTTTTCAAGTGTGACCGCGAAAGATTGGTTCGAGAGGATATGAGTCCATCTCTATGGCTGTAGAAACGAATCCGCTGTTGTTGAATCCCGATCTGGAATTCATCCGCGACCTGAAACTCTCAGGCGGCGCGACGCTGAAGAAATGCTATCAGTGCGCCACCTGTTCGGTGGTGTGCAATCTGGCTCCCCGCAGTCATCCGTTTCCCCGCAAGGAAATGATGCTGGCTCAATGGGGGCTGAAAGAACAACTGTTGAGTGATCCTGACATCTGGCTCTGCCACCAGTGTGGCGACTGCTCCACGTACTGTCCGCGGCAGGCGAAGCCGGGTGATGTTCTAAGTGCCGTGCGGGCGATGGCTTTTCGGCATTACGCTTTTCCCGCTTTTATGGGCAAAGCGCTGGCGAGACCGGCGGCTCTGCCGCTGCTCTTTCTGCTTCCTCTGCTGATTTTGCTGGGCGTTTTGTTCGGTTCATCGGGAAATGATTTAGCTTATCTTTTCGAAATCTCCGGGGAAGTGGATTACGCGCGAGCCTTCCCGCACGGCATCCTGGAGATGATCTTTATCGGAGGCAATGTTCTGATTTTCGCTTTCGCCGCGGTGGGACTGGCGCGGTTCTGGAAAGGTTTGAAGGCACATCATCCGGAAATCAATACGCGTTTCATCCCCGCGATGATCGCCACGATTCTGGAAGTCGTGGTGCACAAGAAGTTCGCTGAATGCGGTGCGAATCGGTCGCGGTTCTGGGGGCATTTGCTCGTGTTCTATGGATTCATCGGCGCGATGGCGACAGCGGGGCTGGCGCTATTTGCCACAGTTATTTTGCGTGATTTAGGCAGCCCCGTCTATCTGACGAGCCCCATTGACCTGCCCCATCCCATCAAGATTCTCGGCGTAGTCTCCGGGATCGCCATCGTCGCAGGGGGGATTCTCTTGATTCTGCGGCGGTGGATCGGCAAGGACGATGCCGGGACGTCCGCCTATCATGACTGGCTTTTCCTGATCACTCTCTTCCTGGTGGGAATCACCGGAATGTTCGCCTGGATCTTGCGCGTAGCGGAAATACCTGTGCTGGGATACATAGATTATTATCTCCATCTGGTGCTGGTCTTCTTCCTGCTCTGGTACGCGCCGTATTCCAAATTCGCTCATATGTTCTATCGCGCCCTGGCGCTGACTTTCGCCAAAAGCGGGAAGAGAGATCTGCCGCGGTTGGCGGATAAAATGATTTGAGATTTTACAGTTCGCTCGAAATGGCGCAGCCCTGCATTTCGAGAGAGGATGAAGATCCATAAGTGCGGGAAGCGGCGGCATCTGGAGTGCCGACCGAGGAAACGAATTGCCCGCGAGATATAGGGAGTCACTTGAATATGTCCCATTCTGAAAACGAACAGATCACGGCCGACCTCCTGGTGGTGGGCGGCGGGATCTCTGGAATGACGGCGGCGATCGAAGCATCCGAACTGGGTAAAGAAGCCGTCCTGGTGGAGATCGAGCCGTTCTTGGGCGGAAGAGTGGCGCGGATGCATCAGTACTTTCCCAAGCTCTGTCCGCCCGTCTGCGGTCTGGAAATCAACTACAAGCGCCTTCGCCAAAATGAAAAGGTAAAGATTCTGACGATGACCCGCGTGGACGAAGTCAGCGGAAAAGCGGGTGATTACACCGTCAAACTGACCGTCCAGCCGCGTTATATCAATGAAAATTGCACCGCATGCGGGGAGTGTGCCCGGGTCTGCAAGATCGAAGTGCCCGATGAATTTAACTATGGAATGACGAAACGCAAGGCGGTCTATATGCCGCAGATGGCGTTTCCATTCATCTTTGCGGCGGATGCGGAGTATGTGAAAACCGCGGAATTCCAAGTTTGCGTGGATGCCTGCCGCTACAACGCCTTCGAATTGGATATGCAGCCCAAAACGATCACGGTGAAAACCCGCTCCATCGTCTGGGCGACGGGCTGGAAACCGTACGACGCGAAAAAACTCGATACCCTCGGTTTCGACAAATACCCCAATGTCATCACCAATGTGATGATGGAAAGGCTGGCGGCGGCGGATGGACCGACTCAGGGAAAAATCCAGCGACCCTCAGATCAAGGAGCGGTGACGAAGATCGGATTTGTCCAATGCGCCGGTTCCCGCGACGAAAATCACCTACCGTATTGTTCCGGCGTCTGCTGCGCGGCATCCATCAAGCAGGCTTTCTACGTGCGGGAACAGTATCCCGACGCCGAAATCCACATTTTCTACATTGACGTGAGGACTCCGGGACGCCTGGAAGATTTTTACCTTAAATCGGATGCCGATGAAAAAATCCACTTTCATCGCGGCAAAGTTGCGCAGATCCGCGAAGTGCCGAGCAGCGGAAATCTGATTGTGGTAGCTGAAAACACGTTGACGGGCGAAATATCCGAGATGGAAGTGGATCTGGCGGTTCTGGCGACGGGAATGGTGCCCAATTCCGCGGCGGACTCGCTGCCCGCAAATACTCCCCGCGATCAGTGGGGTTTCATCCTGCCCGGCGCCCCGTCGGGGGTGGCAGCGGCGGGAGTCAGCGCGAGACCTGTGGACGTCGCCGCCAGCGTGCAAAGCGCCACCGGAGCGCTCATCGAAGCCTCCGTGACATGTGCCGCCGTTCTGGCCGGCGCC
>CAZUTK010000002.1:74736-82828 GCA_964623265.1 uncultured bacterium
TTGCGGCGGAAAGGAGCTGATAAATGGCGATAGAAACGAAAGTCGGAGTTTACATCTGTTCCGGATGCGGAATCGGCGACGCGGTGAACGTCGAAGCCCTGCAGAAGATCGGAAGCGGCGAACTGAAGGCTCCCGTCTGCAAAATCCATGAAAGACTCTGCGAAGCCGAGGGCTTGCAGATGATTCAAAAAGATCTTGCCGAC
This sequence comes from uncultured bacterium, assembly GCA_964623265.1. Lineage (GTDB taxonomy): Bacteria > Electryoneota > B3-LCP > B3-LCP > B3-LCP > CAZUTK01. Next base: position 74,940 of record CAZUTK010000002.1, read on the forward strand.
GAAAATCTCAATCGCGTCGTCGTAGCCGCCTGTTCCGGGCGCATCAAGACGAAAGAATTCCACTTCGGGGATAAAGTTCTGACGGATCGCGTGAACTTGCGCGAACACGTCGCCTGGGTGATGGAGCCGAAACACGATGACACCCAGATGGCGGCGGAAGATTATCTGCGCATGGGAGTCGCTCGCATGCGCAACAGCGAACCGCCGGAGGCTTTGGTGGAGGAGATCAGCAGGACCGTCCTCGTTGTCGGTGGAGGCGTGGCCGGAATGCGCGCAGCGTTGGCGGCGGCCGTTGCAGGCAACGAGGCGGTTCTGGTGGAAAAAGAGGATCATCTGGGAGGCTGGGCGGCGAAATTCACCCGCGTTTTTCCCAAAGTCGCGCCGTATCAAGAGCTCGCAGATTCCGGGGTCAGCGACTTGATCGCAAAAGTGGAATCCCATCCGAAGATCAAGGTCTTCAAATCCACCACCGTGAAGAGAATCAACGGCGAACCCGGGAAATTCGACGTCGAGCTGAAGAACGGCGCTGCTTCTGCGACTCTGAAGATCGGGTCTATCGTCTTAGCCAGCGGATGGAAGCCTTACGATGCCGCGAAACTGGGGCATCTGGGCTACGGCTTGCCGAACGTGGTCACCAATGTGCAGGTTGAGGAGATGATGAGCCACGGCGGCATCAAACGCCCGTCGGACGGCAAAACGCCCGGAATCGTCGCCTTCATTCAATGCGCCGGTTCGCGGGACGCGGATCATCTTCCCTATTGCAGCGCGGTGTGCTGCCGGGTGTCTCTAAAGCAAGCGAAATACGTGCGGGAGGCACATCCGAATTCCCGAGTCTTCATTCTGTACAAGGACATCCGTTCGCCGGGTCAATATGAGATCTTCTACAAGAATGTTCAGGAGGACGAAGGTATCTTCCTGACGAAGGGAGAGGTGACGCGGGTGCAGGCTCTGGATGGCGACCGTGTGGAAATTGAGCTGAGCGATACCCTGTTCGGCGAAAACATCGTGGTGCAGGCAGATCTGCTCGTGCTGGCGACGGGAATGGTGCCGACCACGAAGGTGGAAGAAGTGGGCATGGAAGCCGTAGTGGAAGAAACGAAAGCCGAGCCGCAGGCTTCTTCGGATGCTCCTGCCTGCGAGGTAAAAGAGGCGGGCGAGCAGAAGAGCGGCGCATCCGCCGAAGCCGGCGCTCTAATCTTGAACCTGAACTACCGCAAAGGCACGGATCTGCCCACGCTGAAATACGGTTTTCCCGATTCGCACTACATCTGCTTCCCGTATGAAACCCAGCGCACCGCCATCTTCGCGGCCGGCGCCGTGCGCGCGCCGATGGATCTGGCGTCTGCGGAAAACGACGCATACGGCGCGGCGTTGAAAGCCGTCCAAGCGCTGAACTTAATCGGCAATGGAGCCGCTGTGCACCCGCGCGCCGGAGATACTTCCTATCCGGAATTCTTCCTGCAGCGTTGCACTCAGTGCAAGCGGTGTACGGAAGAATGCCCCTTCGGGACGCTGGATGAAGATGTCAAAGGGACGCCGGAACCCCACCCCAACCGTTGCCGACGCTGCGGCGTCTGTATGGGCGCGTGTCCGGAACGCATCGTGAGCTTCAAGAACTACTCCGTGCCGATGATCAACGACGCCATCAAGGCGATTCACGTCCCGGAGGAAGACGAGGAAAAACCGCGGGTGCTAGCGTTTATGTGCGAGAATGACGCACTGCCTTCGCTGGATATTGCGGCGGCGCGTCGTCTGAAGATCAATCCCTTCATCCGCATTATACCGGTTCGTTGCCTGGGTTCGATGAACGTAGTCTGGATCGCCAACGCGCTTTCCGCCGGCATAGACGGGGTGCTTCTGATCGGCTGCAAGCACGGCGACGACTATCAATGTCACTTCATCAAGGGCAGCGAACTGGCGAATACGCGCATGGAAAACGTACAGGAAAAACTCAAGCAGCTGGTGCTGGAAAAAGAACGCGTGCAAATCAAGGAATTAGCGCTGAATGAGTGGGAGAAGATACCGCAGGTCTTCGCCGATTTTATGAGCGACATCCAGGCGGTGGGACCGAATCCCTACAAAGGTTTCTGATATAGTCTGCAAAAAAGGAAAAGAAATATTCATCAACCAAGAGGTAACGCTTATGGCGAAATCGAATCTGATTCAACCGCACGGCGCGAAAGAACTGAAGATCCTTCTGCTGGAAGGCTCGGAACGCGCCGCGGAATTGAAACGCGCCGCAACCTTGCCCAAAGTGATGATGTCGTCCCGCGAAGTCGGCGATTTAATCATGCTGGGGATCGGCGGTTTCACGCCGCTGGACGGGTTCATGGGCAGAGACGACTGGAAAGGCGTCTGCGCCGATATGAAGATGACCAACGGAATTTTCTGGCCCATCCCCATCACCCTCTCCGCCGACAAGGCGGTCGCCGACGGCATCAAGCTCGGCTCGGAAGTGGCGTTGGTCAATGCCGAAGACAACGAAATTATGGGGACGATGAAGGTCACCGACAAGTACACCATTGACAAGGAGTTCGAGTGCAAGCATGTGTTCCGCACCACCGATCCGGCTCACCCCGGCGTGAAAATGGTGATGGAGCAGAAGGAAGTCAATCTGGGCGGTCCGGTGAAAGTGCTTTCGGAGAGCACCTTCCCGAAGGAATTTGCCGGGATCTATCAGCGTCCGGCGGAAAGCCGCAAGATTTTCGAGCAGAAAGGCTGGAGAAACATCGCCGCTCTGCAGCTGCGCAACCCAATGCACCGCAGCCATGAATACCTGGCGAAGATCGCCATCGAAGTCATGGACGGCATTTACATTCACCAGTTGGTAGGCAAGCTGAAGCCGGGAGATATTCCCGCGGAAGTGCGAGTCAAGTGCATTGACACCCTGGTGGAAAAATACTTCGTCAAAGATACCGCTGTCCAAGGGGGATACCCGCTGGATATGCGCTATGCCGGTCCGCGCGAAGCGCTGCTGCACGCCACATTCCGCCAGAACTTCGGCTGCAATTATATGATCATCGGACGCGATCACGCCGGCGTAGGCGATTATTACGGACCTTTCGACGCGCAGAAGATCTTCGATGAACTCTGGGACGGCGCGCTGCTGTGCAAGCCATTGAAGATTGACTGGACGTTCTGGTGCTATAAATGCGCCGGTATGGCTTCTATGAAGACCTGTCCGCACGGCAAGGAAGATCGTCTGCTCCTGTCCGGCACTGCTTTGCGCAAGGGACTTTCCGAAGGAGGGGAGATCCCCGCGGAATTCAGTCGCCCTGAAGTGCTGGCGATCCTGCGCGATTATTATGCGCATCTGGAACAAAAAGTAGAGATCAAGTTGCACGGTCACGCCACCGGAGAAGCAAAGAAATAATAAAACCATAATCACTCAATCACAACATTAGGAGGAGTAAATGCCTAGTTTTGTCATCACGGAGAAGTGCGATGGGTGCAAGGCGCTGGACAAGACGGCTTGCCAGCATATATGCCCCAACGACTTGATGGTCTTGAACAAAGACCTGATGAAGGCGTACAACCGCGAACCGGAAATGTGCTGGGAATGCTACAACTGCGTCAAGATCTGCCCGACCCAGGCGGTGGAAGTCCGCGGTTATGCCGATTTCGTGCCTCTGGGCGCGTCCGTCACCCCGATGCGCGGATCCGATTCCATCATGTGGACGGTGAAATTCCGCAACGGGACTTTGAAACGCTTCAAATTCCCCATCCGCACCACGGAAGAAGGAAAAGCCGTTCCCGACGGCGGTTTTAAGACCGGAACGGATGATTTGAAGAGCCCAGTACTCTTCACCGAACCCGCCTCTTCAGGCTTGGAAAAAATTCCGTCGTTGAAGTAAGAAATTAACTATAAGGAGAGAAGAAGTGGCTAATTTTCAAACCAAAGAAGTTTCAACCGACCTTCTGATCCTGGGCGGCGGCATGGCGGCCTGCGGAGCGGCGGTTGAAGCGGCTTACTGGGCGAAGAAGCATGGCTTGAAGGTCACCCTCGTGGACAAGGCGGCGATGGATCGTTCCGGAGCCGTGGCGATGGGACTTTCCGCCATCAACCAGTATGTCGGATTAAAAGACGGACAGAACACCTTGAAGGATTATGTGGACTACGTCCGCAACGACCTGATGGGCATCACTCGGGAAGACCTCGTGGCGAACATCGCCCGTCACGTAGATTCCACCGTGCATCTCTTCGAAAAATGGGGACTGCCCATTTGGAAAGATGAGAACGGTGCCTACGTTCACGAAGGTCGCTGGCAGCTTATGATCAACGGCGAATCCTACAAGGTCGTGGTGGCGGAAGCCGCCAAGAACGCGCTGGGAATGGACAACATCTACGAACGCGTCTTCATCACCGAACCGCTGATGAAGGATGGGAAATGCGTCGGTGCCGTCGGATTCTCCGTGCGCGAGAACATCTTCTACGTATTCAAGGCGAAGGCGGTCGTCGTCGCAATGGGCGGCGCGGTGCACGTCTTCAAACCGCGCTCTTCGGGCGAAGGCTTGGGACGCGCCTGGTATCCCCCTTGGAACTCCGGTTCGTCCGCGTATTTCACGCTGAAAGCCGGCGCTGAGATGACCTGCCAGGAAGTGCGCTTCATCCCCGTCCGTTTCAAGGATGCCTATGGACCCGTGGGCGCTTGGTTCCTGTTGTTCAAATCCCGCGCCACAAATGGTCAGGATGAGAACTATATGGAAACCCGCAAGGATGAGTTAGAGAAGTGGGTTCCCTATGGCAAGGTCAAGCCGGTGCCCGCCAACCTGCGCAATTGGCTGGGGATGCTGGACGTCATGGAAGGCAAGGGCCCGATTTTTATGAGGACGGAAGAAGCCATCCAGAAGATCGCCGAAGCCTACAAGGATGATCCCGCGGGCTACAAGAAGAAGATGAAAGAACTGGAATCCGAAGCCTGGGAAGACTTCCTGGATATGACGATTTCGCAAGCCATCCTCTGGGCGGCGACCAACGTCGCTCCGGAAGAGAGCAAATCCGAAATCGCCGCCGCCGAACCCTACTTCATCGGTTCGCACTCCGGCGCATCCGGAGCCTGGGTCAGCGGTCCGGAAGACCTGCAGACCGAGAAGACCAAGCCGGTCTATTTCTGGGGCTATGGCCATATGGCGACCGTCCCGGGCATCTTCTGCGCCGGTGACGCTTCGGGTGCTTCCAGCCATAAGTTCTCATCCGGTTCGCATGCCGAAGGCAGAATCGCTGCCAAGGAAGCCATCCGGTACATCGTGGATCATCCGGAAACTCCCACCGTGGACGCCAAAGTCATCGAAGAACTGAAGGCGAAGATTCTGAAGCCGCTGGACACCTTCCAGAAGCACAAGGGCTACAGCAGCGATCCGAACATCCATCCGGAATACATCAAGCCGAAGATGTTCATGTTCCGCCTGCAGAAAATCATGGACGAGTATGCCGGCGGTGTCTCCAGCCAGTTTAAGACTTCCAAATCCTTGCTGGAAAAGGGTCTGGCTCTGCTGCAGTTCCTGAAGGAAGATGCGGAGAAGCTGGCGGCGGAAGACCTGCATGAACTGATGCGCTGCTGGGAAAACGTGCAGCGGATGTGGCAGGCGGAAGCGCATGTGCGCACCATCCTGTTCCGCGAGGAAACCCGTTGGCCCGGATACTACTTCCGTTCCGATACGCCGTCTATGAAGGAAGATTGGCTGGCGTTCGCCAACTGCAAGTGGGATCCCAAGACGGGTTCCTGGGAAATGATCAAGCGGCCGGTGCTTTACATCAACGACCGGCTCTAATCGGTTTCCCTTGCGTCTTAGCGCGAAACCTCCGGACGGCTTGCCGTCCGGAGGTTTCCTTTGGAATTCTTCGAGAAAGCGGAAAATGGATAAAGTTGTTGCAAGATGCACCGTTATTCTCTAAATTACAGCTATGATCCAAAAAGACAAACCTTCCTGCCCGTACTGCGGATCGCGGCTCTTGAAGTGGCGCTCCCCGGCAGAATCATCCTGGGGAGACCGGATCCATTACGTCTGCTTCAATGACGATTGTCCCTACTATGTCCGCGGATGGGATCATATGATGAAGAATTACCGCGTAAAAGCGTCTTACCGTCACCGATTCGATCCTCAGACCGGCGAATCCGGTCCTCTGCCGGTCTGGTCGCAGGGCGCCGTGCGGGATCGAATCGTGGACTCTAAAATCGAGGAAGATACGGATGCGTGAGATCGAAAACCTGAAGAAGGCAATCCTGGAAGAATACCCCCGTTTGACCGAAGACGACACGTTTCAATTTCATTGCAGACCCGGCGTCTCCTGCTTCAACGATTGTTGCGGGGACGTGAATATTTTTTTAACGCCGTATGATATCCTGCGTCTGAAGAATCGCTTGAACCTCACTTCCGGCGAATTTCTCGCTCGTTATACCATCACGCCGATCGATCAAAACCAGAATTATCCGGTGATTTTGCTCAAGATGCAGGACGACGAAAAGAGATCCTGTTTTTTCGTCACCACGCAAGGGTGCAGTGTGTACAGTGACCGCCCCTGGGCTTGCCGTTACTATCCGATCGGATTGGCTTCGCCCAAAGAAGGCGACGCGGAGATCCAGCAGGATTTCTATTTCATCATGCGTGAAGAGGTCTGCAAAGGCTTCGCTGAGAAGAAGAGCTGGTCCATCCGCGAATGGAAGAAGGATCAGGATGTGGAAAAATTCGATGAATTCGGCAGATTATTCAAGGAACTGACGCTGCATGATTTCTTCAAGCGGGGCAGACACCTGGATCCGCCACGCATGGAACTCTTCCATATGGGGTGCTATAACCTGGACAAATTCAAGACGTTCATCACGGAGAGCACGTTCTTTGATCGCTTTGAAGTGGCGCCAGAGTTGAAGGAGAAGATCTTGCGCGATGACGAAGAATTGCTGCGCTTCGCGTTTCACTGGTTGAAGTTCGCGCTCTTCGGCGAAAGAACCATGAAAATCCTACCGTCGGCATTTAAATAAATCCCATCCATCCGTGATCCACTTTCCCATCAGCGGCGTGGATACCTATTGGTGGTTGCCGCCGCTGGTATCTTTCTGCATCTCCCTCTTCACCGCCACCGGAGGGTTGTCCGGAGCTTTTCTATTGCTGCCGTTCCAGGTCAGCGTATTGGGCTTCGTCGGTCCCGCCGTCAGTCCCACCAATCTGATCTTCAACGTCGTTGCTATCCCCAGCGGAGTTTACCGTTATTGGCGCGAGAAGCGTCTGGTGATGCCGTTGGTCTGGGCGGTGATTCTGGGCACTTTGCCGGGAGTGTTCTTGGGCGCCGTCATCCGCGTGAAGTTTTTTCTGGACCCCCGCTACTTCAAACTCTTCGTCGGCTTGGTATTGCTTTATATCGCCTCCCGGTTGTTGAAGGATCTGTTGACCAAGAGGACAATTTCGAACGAGAAATCTCCGCCGGGGAAGTTCGAAGTAGAAAATGAACGATTCAATCTGAAGCGCCTGAGCTATGATTTCAACGGGGCGAGCTACAGCACTTCCACACTGGGAATTATGATCTTGAGTTTCATCGTGGGAATTGTCGGCGGGATTTACGGGATCGGGGGAGGAGCCATCATCGCGCCCTTCTTCGTGGCGGTGTTCCGATTGCCGGTGCATACCGTCGCCGGCGCCGCTCTCTTCGGCACGATGGTGACTTCTGTGGCGGGGGTAATCTTCTATACCGCGATTGCTCCGTTTTACGCCGGCAGCGGCGTCTATGTGTCGCCGGATTGGATGTTGGGCGTCTTGTTTGGAATCGGGGGAGCGGCGGGGATTTATTTGGGCGCGCGGCTGCAGCGGTATCTGCCGGCGAGGACGATCAAGCTGATCATCGTGCTGGCGCTGTTGTTCGTATCGGTGAAATACATCGTGGATTTCTTCCATCG
>CAZUTK010000003.1:0-52093 GCA_964623265.1 uncultured bacterium
GCAGAAAATCGGACAAGATATTCTGGACGGCATCGAGCTGGCTGGGGCGGAAGCACGGCGAAAATCGAGATTGGAAGTGGAGATCATCTCCCGAGACAGCGGGGGGGACTTGATCGAAGCGGTGAAATCCGCTCGCTCGTTAATCCATGAAGAAGGAGTCATCGCCTTAATCGGCGATCTCGAAGCTGATTGTGCGGCTGCGGTGGCGGCGACTGCGGCGGAGAACCAGGTTCCTTTGATCATTCCGGCGAGTCCAGCCGCACATCTCAGTGAAATCGGAGAAAGTGTTTTCCAGCTGCTGACGGATTATGAGTCCGAAGGTGCGGCGGCGGCGGCATATGCGCTGCGCGAAATGAACCTGAAGAGGGTGGCGATCCTGGCGCCCGCGAGCGAAGACGGGATGGCGCGAGTCCGAGGATTTCAGGATTACTGTGAAAACGCGGGAATTCGTGCACCGCAAGTGCAGTGGTATTACCGCGAGACGACCAATTTTAGGCGCCTCATTGAAGTCTTCGCGAACATCGGACGTGCCAAGCAAGGAATCCCATTGCTGCAGGGAAACGAACAGAGCATGGATTCTATTCCGGAACCAGCTCTGAACGAATCATTGTCTGAGCCGCCAGAGCCGGAAAACCTGCCTCTGAATTACTTTGAAGCGCTGTACATTCCGGTCGAAGGAGAAGAGTTATCCATCCTCGCACCCCAGATTGCAGCGGCGGGATTCTCAGGAAAATTAATTGGCAGCAGCAACTGTCTGGATCTCGTTACCCTGGCTGCAAATCAACGATATGTGGACGGGATGATTTTCCCCTCCAACTTCGCATCGTATCAGGGTTACGAACAGAATTCCGAGTTCGAAAAGCTGTATCAAGCGAAGATGAAAGCGGATCCTAATCGCTGGAACGTACTGGGCTGGGACGCATTCAACTATGTTGCCTCCGCACTGAAGGGGTCCAACAAACTGAGTCACGAAAAGGTTATATCCAGACTTTCAGCCGAACGGCGCTTTGCAGGCGTCCGCATGGAAATGGTCTTTCCCGCCGGCACCCGCGTCAATCAGGCGCTGTACTTGCTGAAATTTTCGAAGGGACGCATTGAGGAAGTGGAATCGCCGGTGGAAATCGCAAGATTGCTGCAGTTATGACGCCGCTGGACAAAGAAAACAAGCTGAGACAATACTTGCGCGGTTTGAATCCGCTCGCCATCGCCTATTCCGGAGGCGTGGATTCGACGTACCTGTTGAAAATGGCGGTGGACGAGCTGGGCGGGAGCGTTCTCGCCGTGACGGCGACGTCTTCCACTTACCCGGAGCGCGAATTGAAAAAAGCGCAGAGCCTCGCGGAGCAGATCGGCGCGAGGCATATCCTGGTGAATTCCGAAGAAACCGAAATCCCCGAATTCAAGAATAATCCACCGGATCGTTGTTATTTCTGCAAGAGAGAATTGTTTCAAAAGGTTGCGGCGATTGCAAAAGCGCAGGGTATTTCGAATCTGGCGGATGGCTCGAACGCGGATGATCTGAACGATTACAGACCCGGTATGAAAGCGCTTCACGAACTTGGCGTGATCAGTCCTTTGAAAGAATGCGGTTTCACGAAACAGGATATCCGGGAACGATCCCGCATACACCGGCTCCCAACTTGGGATCAACCCGCCTTCGCATGTCTTTCTTCCCGATTCCCATACGGCACGGCTATAACGCGCGAAAGTTTAGAAAAAATTGACAACGCGGAAAACGCTCTTCTTCAACTCGGTCTGCGAGTTGTGCGAGTTCGACATCACGGTTCCGTCGCGAGACTGGAAATGGGATCCGACGAACTGTCTTTGTTCGCAGATGAAGAATTCAGAAAGCGGGTCATAATCGCTGTAAAGAACGCTGGATATACATATGTGACTCTGGATCTGGAAGGGTATAGGACGGGGAGTATGAATGAAGAGCTCCAGCAATCCATAGAAACCGGTGAGAAAACATAGCGCACTATGGATCTGATACACGCCATTCTCCTCGGCTTGGTTCAAGGCTTGACGGAGTTCCTTCCGATTTCCAGTTCCGGACATCTGGTTTTCGCGCAATATCTGCTGGGGATGCGAGAGCCGAATGTATTATTCGATATTATCCTGCATTTGGGCACCTTACTTGCGGTTCTTGTGTATTTTAGGCGAGATATTGCGCAGATATTCACATCCTCACTCGCCCAAAAAGATGAATCCGACGGGCGGCGCTGGATCATTATGATTATCCTCGGGACGCTCCCCACGGCGTTGATCGGTTTCGCCTTTCAATCGCAATTTGAGAGCCTCTTCGGAAAGCCCCGCATCGTAGCGCTCATGCTCTGGATCACGGCAGTGTTGTTGTTTCTATCCGATCATGCTCGGTCGGCGTCGAAGAATCCTAGCCGGATAAAAGCATTGCAGGCGATCCTGGTGGGTATCGCTCAGGGGCTGGCGATTATCCCCGGAATATCCCGATCCGGAGCGACGATTACCACGGGTTTGTTCGCCGGGATGGATGCGAAGACATCCGCGCGTTTCTCCTTCCTGTTAGCCATTCCAGCGATTATCGGTGCTTCGATTCTTGAACTCAAAGATCTGCCTCCGCTGCGATCCAGTGAATCCTGGAGCTATCTGTGCGGTGCCGTCATAGCTTTTATTTCCGGCTGGATCGCGATTGATATTTTATTGAAAGTCCTCGTCCGCAGAAAGTTGTGGAAATTTTCATTGTATCTATTCCTTCTCGGAGCGATCGGTCTGATTTTTTTATAATCCATTAGCCGGTTGATGGTTCGATGAAATGCCCAATAATCGGCATATCCTGCGACCTAAAGCCACCTGACTCAGAGAGGAAATTCTTCAGGCGGCGCGAAATCCTCGTCCTGAACCGTGACTATATCTTGATGGTGGAGCACGCCGGCGGTGTGCCGATCCTTCTGCCGGTTTTCGAAGATTCGCAATCCGCATCGGCTCTGATCGCTCGTCTTGACGGATTGATCCTCTCCGGTGGGGGGGATGTAATTTCGTTGGAAGAATCCAACGAGAAAAGCCGCGCGGCGTACAAGCGTTCCTTCAGCGAATCCGCAGTTCTCGAAGCCGCTGCGAATGCCGGGATCCCAATCCTGGGCATCTGCAGAGGCATGCAGCAGATCAACGTGTTCCGAGGCGGGACGCTCTGGAATGACCTTTCAACCGAAGTGCCCGGCGCGTTGAATCACCAGCGCGGAAAGAAAGACGGCAAGTTTCGACACGAGATCAAACTAAGAGTAGGGAGTCAACTTTCCGCAATTCTCGGATGTCAAACGATCAGCGTCAATAGCTCTCATCATCAAGCGGTAAAGGCGATCGGGCGAGGATTAAGTGTCTGCGCTTTGGCGCCGGACGGCGTTGTTGAAGCTCTCGAGAGCGAAAGTCCACAAATCATCTGGGCTGTGCAATGGCACCCTGAAAGACTGGGAGAGCATCCTGCTGGCAGCCGCATCTTCAGAGATTTCGTCGCCCTTTGCGCAAAGGATCGAATCCCCCGTTCAACGAATCAACTTGAGTGAACTGTGGCGTATTTGACTCATACAGAATTTTTGGCTGAATTGAACTCGGGCAAGCTGCATCCGAACTATTTCTTCTTCGGGACCGAGAGTTTCTTGATGGATGAAGCTCTGAAACGGCTTAAGGAAGCGGTTCTGGAACCCGGCGCTGCCGATTTTAATTATGACTTGTTCAGAGCCGGCGATGATACAATGAACTGGCAGGCATTTTCAGACGCGCTTACTTCCTTGCCGCTCTTATCCTCGCGCCGCCTCATCGTCCTCAAGCAGACGGGGAAAGCACTTCGCGTGAAAGGCGTCCCATCCTTACTGGAAAAAGCCATTGAAAACCCTCAGCCGGATCGTCTATTGCTGTTGGTGGAAGAGGAGAGCGAGTTGAAAGGTGCGCAGCTTAAAAAACTCGCGGAACATTGCGTCGTCGTACATTTTGCGGTGCCGAAACCGCAGGAACTATTGAAGTATATGCGGGATTTTGCCGGACGATTCGGGAAAGAGATCTCCGAAGATGCTCTGAGTCGCATCTTGATGGACAGCAATCCGAACCTGCGCGATCTTTATTTCAAGCTGGAAACTTTAGTTTTTTACATCGGTGAAAAGACGACGATTGAAGTGCAGGATGTCGAGGAATGCACGGTCTTCAGCCGTGAAATCGAGATCTTCAAGCTGCTGCAAGCTATCGGCATGCGAGATGCATCCGGAGCTCGATCCGTTTTGCACAGGCTGGTGGAGAGCCGCGGCGATCTGAATGCGCTGATCTTTTTGCTCTACCGCCAGACTTGGGCGTTGTACAGAATGAAATTCCTGCAGGAGAAAAAGACACCGCCGTCCCAATGGCAGATGCAACTCAATATTCAGCCGCCCTTCCTGGAGAAAAGATACCGCGAGTATTTGGGGCGATACAGCCGCTCCGAATTAGGGCAAGCATTGGAATCGCTCGCCGAAGCGGATCTTGCCCGCAAGGCATCGGCGATGGGGGATGACAGGATTTATTGGTGTTTGATCGAAAAACTGTTGAATCCGGACACTGCCACCGTAAATCGAGCGCCGCGATGACCGATCCGTTGCTGAAAAACGAGAGCGATGAGCAGCTAATCGCGAGATTTCAAAATGACGAGCTTGCCGCTTTCGATTTGATCGTGGAAAGATATCAGGGGCAGCTGATTAACTTCGTCGGTAGGCTCTTGAACGACCGAAATACGGCGGAAGATATCGTGCAGGAGACGTTTCTGCGCGTCTATCGCAACAAACACCGCTACAAGGAGATCGCCAAGTTTTCCACCTGGATCTATACCATCGCCGGCAATTTAGCTCGCACCGAACTGCGCCGACGGAAAATCCGCAATTTCTTCTCCATTTCCCAGCGCGGTGAAGGCGAGAAAGACTATGAGATTCCGGATGCGGACATCAACGTGGAAAAGTCCGTGGAAGGCGGCTTGGTGAAAGATATGATTATGCGGGAAATTATGGAACTGCCCGTCTATTTCCGCGAAGTCATCATCCTGCGGGACATCCAAGATTTAGCGTACGAAGAGATCAGTCAGATTCTAAACGTACCCCTGGGGACTGTGAAATCTCGAGTGAATCGCGGCAGAAGCCAAATTCAGAAACGTTTGAAAGGGAAAATTTGACGTATCGGGAAATTTACCGTAAAATTTTGCGCGGATTCGGGAACCAGTCACCGCAGACTGCTGTTCAATGAAGTAGAAATTCCAGTGTGTGAGAATTCCCGGGTTGTTCGAATTCAAAGTCTAAAAGACTTAATTTGCCGAAAAGCGGAAGGATGGAAAGAGGGGGTTGATGACTATGGATTCAATCAGTTGCAGCGAGGTCGAAAACTATTTATCTTCCTATTCCGGGAGGGATATTGACCCTGACCTCAAGATTGCATTGGAAAGACATCACGCGACTTGTCCGCATTGTCGGCAATACACTGAGGAAATTCGAAGCATTCGAAATCTGTTGCTGACGCTTCCTGCGCTGGAAGTCTCCTCAGAGTTTCTGCCGAACTTGCGCCGTGAAATCGCACGTCTGGAGTACGGCAATCCGCGCGGAGAGAAACGGGTTTTGACTTTCCCGCAAACCGTGGCGATTTCTACCGGCTTCGCAATGGCGCTCCTGGTGGGCTTCTTGCTCTTTCGCCCGGGGATTCAAACGACTGACGGCGATATCGGACGAACGTCAGGGTTAATGGCAGAGCAAACCCCGCAAGTGCGAACGCCGGAAGCGTCGTCACAGAATCCATCCTCTCACATTGCGGCGCTGCCGACGACGACATGGATCATCACAGACAGCCTTGCGCAGGATACCAACCGGCACAGGCTGCCTGAAACTCCCGGGAAACAACAGATACCGATCCCCGCCCATGATGATCTCTGGCGGATTAATCAGGTTTCTTCCAGCCCGTAGAATTTCACGAATATATAAAAATCTCAATCCGCCTGTTCAATGGTTTAGGCGGATTTTTATTTGATTTCTGAGGAAATTTTATTATATTAGCTTTTTATAATTCAATGGGAGAATGGAATGGCAAAAGTACAGTCTTTCGGCGATAAGGTCGCGAAAGCTCAGAAACAAGCGAAAAAATGCCCGGTTTGCGACACCCCTTTGACGTATATGAAAATCATTTCCCCGGTAGCTACGGGATCGGGAAGTTTCCGTTTCAATTCGCGGATGGCGCGGATTTGCAAGTGCACGGAATCGGAATTAAAGAAGTTGTAGCTCTTGTCGGGAAGATTTGTCGTCATCGTTTTGGACAGCGTCGGGATCGGGGAGTTGCCGGATGCCGCACTTTATGGTGACCGGGGATCCAACACGTTGGTAAACCTGAGCCGCGCGGTGGGTGGGGTGAATCTCCCCAACTTAGAAAAGCTGGGTCTGGGTAAGATTGCATCCATAATTGGGCTGGACCCCGACAGACCGGCGCTGGGCGCTTTCGGAAAAATGGCGGCGCTGGCACCGGGGAAGGATAGCATCACCGGGCACTGGGAATTGATGGGCTTCATTGCCGAACAACCGCAACCGACCTTTCCAAAAGGTTTTCCTGACCGCATCATCCTCGAATTAGAACGACAAACCGGGACAAAGTTTCTCGGTAATATACCGGCATCCGGAACGGAAATCATCCGGATGTTGGGTGCTGAACATCTGCGCACGGGATATCCAATATTGTACACTTCCGCTGATTCTGTTCTTCAAATAGCCGCTCACGAAGATGTCATCCCTATTTCGAAACTGTATGACATCTGCCGTATCGCCCGCCGCATTATGCAGGGCAAAGATGCGGTCGGCAGAATCATCGCTAGACCTTTCATCGGAGAGCCGGGTGGCTTTGTTCGCACAGCAAACCGAAGAGATTTTTCGCTTGAACCACCTGGGAAAACGACGCTCGATCTCTTGGTTGCGGCTGAGATTCGTGTGATGGGGATCGGCAAGATCGAAGATCTCTTCGCAGGTCGAGGTTTGACCGATGTCATTCATACCGCCTCGAACAAAGAAGGATTGCAGAAGACGCATCGAATACTCACGGGTGACTTTTCCGGAATGATTTTCACGAACTTGGTGGACTTTGATATGCTCTGGGGGCATCGCAACGATGCGGCAGGCTATTATCGGGGTCTGCAAATGGTGGATGACTTTTTACCGGAAATATACAGCGTTTTAAGAACCGACGACGTTCTGGTCTTGACCGCGGACCACGGCTGCGACCCCACCACACCTTCTACAGATCATTCTCGGGAATATGTGCCGATCCTCGTCTTCGGCAAACGAGTGCGAGCCGATCATAACCTGAAAACCCGCGAGACTTTTGCGGATTTGGGGGCGACAATCGCCGACTTTTTCGGAATTCAGGGCACAGGCGCCGGAAAGAGCTTTTGGAAGGATATTCAGGCTGAAATGGACTGATCATCCCATCCACCCAAGAATCAGCAGGTGAATCATGCTATTAGGCAGAGTCATCGGAACCGTCTGGGCGACACGCAAGGATGAAATGCTGGAAGGGATGAAATTCCAGATCGTCCGAGCGGTTGATTTGGACTATAAACCCCTGAGTCAATTTGTTATCGCGGTGGACAGCGTGGGCGCCGGACCGGGGGAAATCGTGCTGGTGGCGCAGGGTTCTTCAGGCCGCTTGACCTGGCTGACGAAGGATAAACCGGTGGACGCAGTGATCATGGCGATCGTGGATCGTCTGGATGTTGCAGAATCCGAAACCGTAGCAAAGAGCGCGGCAAAATGAACCTCGCACGGGTCATCGGCACGATTTGGGCGACGGTGAAAGATCCGCATTTGGAAGGTTCCAAAATGCAGCTCATACAGCCTTTGACGGAAACCGGTGAAAAGATGGGCGAGGCGATATCCGCTGTGGACACAGTGGGAGCCGGTCCAGGCGAATTGGTTTTCTATGTCACCTCCCGCGAAGCCGCCCTGATGTTCCCGGAACCGCTGCTGACGCCGGTGGATGCCGCGATCGTAGGAATTGTGGATCGTGTTGAACTTCACAATCCTTCCCGCGGAATATGATGCCAACAGAGCTTGCTTTCAATCGTTTAACTTGGCAATCCAACTCTACCGGATTGCTTTTTCTCTGCCGATGAAAATTCTATTAGCCTCGCGCAATCGCGACAAATTCAAGGAAATATCTGACAAGATTAAACCTCTCGGAATCGCACTGCTGAGTACGGATGATTTCGCAGACCTGCCGGAAGTGGAGGAAGACGGTGCGACGCTGGAGGATAACGCATATAAGAAGGCGGCGACTCTTCACCAGATCACCGGCTTGCCGACATTGGCGGACGATACAGGCTTGGAAGTAGAAATCATCGGAGGAGCACCGGGTGTCTTCTCATCGCGATACGCCGGACCGCACGCCACCTATGCGGATAATGTAGCGAAGCTGTTGAACGACTTGAAAGGCGTGCCGTTCGAACAGCGGAAAGCTCGTTTTCGTTGCGTCATCGCCTATGTGGAAGCGGATTCTACGCAATTCTTTGAAGGCGTGCTCAACGGATACATCAGCCTTGAACCGAAGGGTTGGAATGGTTTTGGATATGATCCTGTATTCTACCTTCCTGCGGAAAAAAAGACGCTGGCGGAATTATCCCTGGAAGAAAAAAATCGGATATCTCACCGAGGTATTGCATTAGAGGAATGGATTCATTATTTGAGCGGAAGAATCACAGGATTTGAAGGAAGCAGATGATGAAACGATATTATTTCGACCACAGCGCCACCACACGCGTGGAGCCCGAAGTCGCTCAAGCGATGCGGGAAGTCATGACCCTTCACTTCGGCAACCCTTCCAGCCTGCACAGCTTCGGTCGGGATGCGCGGGTCATCCTGGAAAATGCTCGTGAACAGATCGCGCAAATGCTGCACGCAGATCCGGCGGAATTATTCTTCACTTCCGGCGGTACGGAAGCGGATAATACAGCGCTGATCGGCGTTATGCTAGCCAACCGCGATCGCGGGAATCATCTCATCACCAGTAAAATCGAACATCATGCCGTCTTGAATACAGCAGAGTATCTTGAAAAACAGGGGGTGCGCGTCACGTTCGTAAGTCCGGATGCGGAAGGCAGGATCCAACCGGACGACGTGCTCGCCGCCGTGACGCCGGAGACGGTCTTGATCTCCATAATGCACGTCAATAACGAGACTGGAACGATCAATCCCATCGCAGAAATCGGCAGGATCGCCCGCGAACGCGGCATCCTGATGCATACAGACGCCGTGCAGTCGTTCGGAAAACTCCCAATTGACGTCCAGAAGATGAATCTGGATTTGCTCTCGCTTTCCGGTCATAAAATCTACGGTCCGAAAGGAATCGGCGCTCTGTATATCCGCCGTGGCGTCAAGATCCAGCCGCGCACTTTCGGCGGTCATCAGGAGCGCGAATTGCGTACCGGCACTGAAAATCTGCCCGGTGCGGTGGGATTGGCGAAGGCGGCGATGATCTGCAATGAAAAAATGGCGGCAGAAGCGGTTCGTTTGACGGCTCTGCGCGATCGTTTCTGGCATGAGCTTCAAGCGAGACTCGACGGCATCCGCTTGAACGGGAGTCTGAAGCATCGCCTGCCGGGCATCAACAACATCTCCTTCGAAGGCGTTGAAGGCGAAGCCTTGCTCCTCTCGCTGGACTTGAAGGGCATCGCGGTTTCCACCGGTTCCGCCTGCAGTTCCGGACATGCAAACGCTTCCCATGTCTTGCTGGCGATGGGCATCCCCCCGCAAATTGCACAAGGATCCATCCGCTTCTCGATGGGGCGTGAGAACGACGACGAAGCCGTGGATTATGCTTTGGAAGTGATCCCTCAAATTGTCCAAAATTTGCGCTCGATGTCATTTCAACCGGAAGATTCAACCTCCCATAAAAGATAAAGGATATATGGCGAACGGAATTCCACCTTCGGCAAGGAGGGATCATCTGACGCCGAATGAACAAGAATTGCGTTCTTCAGCAGAAGCGCCGCTTGTGGCTGTGGCGATGAGCGGAGGGGTGGATAGTTCTGTGGCGGCGGCGTTGCTGTTGCGGCGGGGATTCCGCGTGGTCGGTTTGACGATGAAACTTTTCGCCGAACAGATCCATGCTCGTTCCCCCATTGCGCTGCGCAGTTGCTGCAATCTCGATGCCCTGCATCGCGCGCAAAGTGTATGTCGAACACTGGATATTCCGCATTATTCGCTTGATATGACATCTTACTTCAATGATTATGTGATAGAAGACTTCGTTTCCGAATATCTACAGGGGAATACACCGAATCCATGTGTGCGCTGCAACACGCATCTGAAGTGGGGAGTCCTATTCGAGAAAGCCCGTGCGATCGGTTGCGATTATTTGGCGACAGGGCATTACGCCCAGGTAAAGCAGATCTCTGATGAATATCAACTCCTGCGTGCGAGCGACTCATTAAAAGATCAATCCTACGCCTTGTGGGGGATTCCAACCGATCGGCTGGCGAAGACGCTGTTGCCGCTGGGCGACTTGAGTAAAACGCAGGTGCGAAAGCTGGCGGCGGAACTCAATCTGAAGACGGCTCATACCCCTGACAGCCAGGAAATCTGTTTCATCCCTAAAGGGGCATATCCGGAATTCGTGGAGGAACATTCTCCGATCGCCGCACGGCATTCCACAGCCGGAGAAATTTACGAAGAAGACCATTCCGGAAGTCTGACGCGAGTCGGATCCCACAGAGGGTATTTGCGCTATACAGTGGGACAACGCAAAGGTCTCGGGGGAGGATATCCGGGACCGCGCTACGTCTTGCGGATTGAACCCGATGCGAATCGCGTCGTCATCGGCAGCAAGGAGCTCTTAAGGAGAAGTACATTTTGGGTGGATCACACCAATTGGTTGATTCCCGAACCCGAGGACTCCATTTCGTGCGCGGTTCAGATTCGCTATCGCGCGGACTGCGTGCCCGGGCGCGTAATGCGGCATCAGGACCGATGGCTGGTAAAGCTCGATGATCCAGCGGAAGCCGTGACTCCGGGGCAATCGGCGGTCTTTTATCATGGGGATCGGGTGCTGGGGGGAGGAATCATCGCACGCGATTCCATTTAACGATGCCGATCAATGAAGAGGGTGAATAACGTGAAGAAGGTTACCACGACCACTCTGCTGGAGATGAAGAGAAGCGGAGAGAAGATCGCCGTTTTAACCGCGTATGATGCGCTGTTCGCGCGACTGGAGGATCAAGCGGGCGTGGACGTTATTCTGGTAGGCGATTCCGCCGCGATGGTCATTGCAGGCGAGAAAAACACGCTTTCCGCTTCGATGGAACAGATGTTGTACCACGTAAAAGCAGCTTCCCGAGGTGTGCAGCGGGCTCTACTGGTGGCGGATATGCCTTTTCTCTCCTTCCAAGTAACGTTGGAACAAGCAGTTGCAAATGCGGGGCGTTTCCTCGCGGAAGCAGGCGCGGAAGCGGTGAAATTAGAAGGCGGTGGACCGGTTTTGAACGCGGTGAAACGACTGGTGGAAATCGGCATACCGGTTATGGGTCATCTGGGCTTGACGCCGCAATCTATTCATCGTTTCGGCGGCTGGAGCGTGCGCGCGCGGGAAAAAGAGGAAGCGCAGCGTCTCAGGGAAGATGCGTTGGCATTGCAGGAAGCGGGCGCCTTCTCTTTAGTTCTGGAGAAAATCCCAGCCGATCTGGCGGCAAAAGTTACCGAGTCCCTGCGAATCCCCACAATCGGCATCGGATCCGGTCCTCACTGCGACGGCCAGGTATTGGTCAATTACGACATGTTGGGTCTATATGATCAGCTTTATCTGAAATTCGTGAGAAAATACCGCAATCTGGCGAAAGAAGTGCGCGAAGCGACGCAAGAGTATGTCGCGGATGTCAAAAAAGGCGCTTTCCCGTCAAAAGAAGAAAGTTTTGATATGGAAGGGTAATCCATGATCCTCCTTCACACTATCCCTGAGACGAAAGCGTTCGTCCATGATTGGCACAACCAGGGGCTGCGCGTAGGTTTGGTGCCGACGATGGGCTTTCTTCATGAAGGTCATTTGTCGCTCATTGATCGCATCAAATCCCACTGCGACCGCATCATCGTCTCCATCTTCGTCAATCCCACCCAGTTCGCGCCGGGCGAAGATCTAGACCGCTATCCTCGCGATTTTGAGCGGGATGAAAAGCTGGTGGAAGAACACCAAGCGGATGCGATCTTTTACCCCGACGCCCGGGAAATTTACCCGGAAGGCTACCGCACATTTGTGATCGTGGAAGGGTTGGGGAATGTCTTATGCGGACGTTCCCGCCCCACGCACTTTCGCGGTGTCACAACCGTCGTATCCAAGCTGTTCAACATCACCCAATGCAACGTCGCCGCCTTCGGACAGAAAGATTACCAGCAGGCGGTGATCATCAATCGTATGGTCATGGATTTAAATCTGGATATCGAGATTTTGCTCTGCCCGACCGTGCGGGAAAGCGACGGTCTCGCCATGAGTTCCCGCAACAGCTACCTTACCCCGGAACAACGGGAACAGGCACCGGTCTTGTTTCGCGCCTTGTCCGCCGGACAAAAGCTGTTCACCGGCGGCGTCACAGACGCATCCAAGATTAAACAGGAAATGCGCAAAATCATCAAATCCGTCCCCGGAGTCTCCGTGGATTATCTCGAAATTGTGGATGCGGAAAACCTTCAGCCGATTTCGAAGATCGGGCAAAGAGCGGTCTTGGCGGGCGCGATCTGGCTGGGAAATGTCCGACTCATAGATAATCTTGTCATCGAACCTTGATGTCCAACAACAACCGCACTACAGCCGCGATCGTCCTCGCCGCGGGCAAAGGCACACGGATGAAATCGGATCTGGCGAAGGTCCTGCATCCGCTCGCAGGTCGTCCGATGATCCACTATGTAATGAAGACCGCCCTGGAAATTCATGTGAAGCCTATTGTCGTAGTTGTTGGTCATCAGAAAAAACAGGTGATGGAAGAACTGCGGGGTTATCCGGTGCGCTTCGCCGTGCAGGAACCGCAGCTGGGAACCGCTCACGCCGTCACCTGCGCCCTGCATGAGCTGACTGAAGTTCAGGGTTCAGTATTGGTCTTATCCGGTGACGTTCCTCTGATTAAAACGTCCACTTTAACGGCTTTGATCAACCTTCACTTGAAGAATCATTCGTCTGCTACCGTGATGACTGCGCAGACAGATCATCCGAAGGGGTACGGGAGGATCCTGCGCAAGACCGACGGCGGAATCGCCGCCATCGTCGAAGAACGCGACGCCACAGATTCCATCCGTTCTATTCAGGAGATCAACAGCGGCATTTACGTCTTCGAACTAAACGATCTGCGGCGCATATTGCCCAAAATCGGGAGGGAAAACGATCAAAAGGAGTATTATCTGACGGATGCCGTCAAATTGCTGGTCGCAGAGGGCGCATCGGTCGCCGCCTTCCAAGGCGATTTCCGCGAAGTGATGGGGATCAACACCGTCGCAGAACTCGCTTCTGCGGAGGAATTGATCCGGAACGGGAACTTCGTCACATAGGAGCTGTTCAACGAGTAGAAAGACGATCCTCGAAAGCATAGAAAGTGCTTGACTTTATCTCGAAATCTGCTTAAAATAGCAGTATGAGACGGGGGAATTCGACATGCGTGGCTTGAAAAGAAGCGTCATCATAGGATTCAGCATCCTCGCGCCTTTGCTGGCTTGGTCGCAGAGCGATGAGAACAATAATATGCGCTTCAATGATTATCTCAGGTCCGGCGGAGGATATGGTTTAGGACTGAGCACTTTGGGATTGCTGGATCCTAGTCGTATGTCCTTCACGCATTCGTATTCGATGACCTACGCCACTTCCGGCGGCGAAAGCATCATGCGGGGCCTCTTCATGGAGAGCATCGGATACAGACTCTCCAATCCAATGTTTCTGACTTTGAACCTCGGTTATCTGCATCAACCCTATTCCACTTTCGATGCAGGTGGCATGAATCGCAGTGGAGCTTTCGTCGGTGGAGCCGCGCTGGATTGGCGTCCCGCAAAAAATATGTTTCTTCATTTCGAAGTTGCCAATTATCCTTCCTACAGTAGGTACGGATATAATCCCTACTGGAGCTCTTTTCCCTATTCATCTCCGCAACCTTATCCGTCGCAGCCTTCCGATTCCGATGTGGGTCCATAGGAGATTCGCGCGAAAGAGGATAGCCGTGTCGGAATTCCTGGAATCGTCTGTAGATCGAATCCGCCGCAGCGTTTATTCGCGGCTTTTTCATTGCGAAAAATCATGAGAAGAATGCCTCGAAAGCGTACAATCGTCGCAGGAAGATCTTTTCAGGGAAACACTCAGAATCTCATCGTTCTGCTGCTGGTCTTGCTGATTCTGATCACCTCTACAAACCTCTATCTGGATCATTTCGCAGGTAGATCAAAGCAGGTTCCCGCGCAGCAACCGATCGGTGCCGTGACCGAGCAGCCTAAGCAGGAACGCCCGGCGATTCCGGTGCAGAGCACCACGGAAACGACGAACGCAACGATGATTCCGCCGGTAGGTGCTAAACCTGCACCGATTGAGTCCAGAGTAGAAAGCGAAGAGGTCTTGCCCGATCCCGGCAAAATTCGGATTCAAATCCTGAATGGATGCGGAGCGCCCGGCATCGCTAATCGGCTGCGGACGGTCTTGCGGGATCGAGGCTTCGATGTGCTGACGGTGGGCAATGCAAAAGCGCAGAACTATAAAAGGAGCGCTCTTATCGCCAGATCGGACCCGCCTTTCGGAGAACTGGCGGCAAAAGCCGTAGCGAAATCATTGGGTATTTCCGAAGAGCAGATTTCCGTGAAGAAGGACCCTGCGCTGGTGGACACGGATGTGACCCTGGTCATCGGAGCGGATTATCAGAGGTTGAACCTGAAATAGGAGAAAATCACGCCGATCCGAAAAAGGAATACAAAAGCGAGTTCAAAAAAACTTGCTTTGAAAATCGCACGATTAGCTTGGGAGAAAAAGGCGGAAGATATAAAAGTCTTAGATGTCAAGGATCTGGCTCAATTCACAGATTACTTCGTCCTCTTGACCGCCGAAGTGGAACTTCATTCACGTGCGATCGCGGATTTTATTGAACAATCCCTGAAAGCGGAAGGAATCCGACCCCATCACATCGAAGGCAGAATGAACCTCCAGTGGGTTCTTCTCGATTATATTGACGTCGTGGTGCACGTTTTCCTTCCCAAGATTCGGGAATTTTACGATCTGGAAGCATACTGGGGTGAAGCGAAATCAGTCAAGACTGATTTCGATATCCGGCTTGATCCATCTGCACCAGCATCCAACAGCCCGCCGTTGAAAATCACGCGTCCCGTTTCGCGCAACGAACTGAACTGAAGTGAACCTCAGTCATTATCTCATCGGTCTTCTCCTCAGCGCCTCGCATCGTCTGAATCTTCCAGATGCGAAGATTACGCTGGAAATTCCTCCGGATCCCCGGTTGGGGGATCGCTCCTGCAGTATGGCGATGAGTTTGGCGCAGCAACTGAAGCAGGCGCCGCGCAAGATCGCCGAGGAAATCCGCTCCGCCCTGCCGCAAAGCGATCCCTTTATCGAAAAAATTGAAATCGCCGGTCCCGGCTTTCTGAACTTCTTCTGGTCGAATCACGCTTTGCGCACGTTGCTGCAGCACATCCTGCGCAAAGGGATCGAATTTGGGTCTTCGGACTACGGAGCGGGGGAAAGACACCTCATTGAATTCGTCTCTGCCAATCCCACCGGTCCCCTGAACATTGTCAGTGCGCGTGCCGCGGCGATCGGGGACTGCTTGGTGAAGCTGCAAAAAAAGATTGGCTTTGAAGTACACAGCGAATTCTACGTCAACGACGCTGGCCGTCAGATCGAACTGCTCGGCTTGTCCGTACGCGCGCGACTGTTGGAAGCAAAAGGAGAACCGCTCCGGATTCCGGAGGGTGGTTATCACGGGAGTTATCTGAGAGACTATGCGGAAAAAGCCCTGAACGAATTTCCGGGCGATCCCTTTACCGCACCGGCGCAGGATTTAGGCCGCTGGACAGCGCAGCGCATCGTGGAAGACCAACGCCGATCCCTGGAGGAATACGGTGTGCATTTCGATCGCTGGTTTTTCGAAAGTGAATTGCACGAATCCAATGAAACGATAAAAGTGTTGGAACTCCTGCAAAAAACCGGATATGTTTATGAACGGGAAGGTGCCAAGTATTTCGCGAGTTCACGCTTCGGGGACGATGAAGACCGCGTCGTGGTGACTTCAGATCATAGACCTACCTATTTTCTCCCCGATATCGCCTACCATCTGAATAAGGCGCGGCGCGGTTATACAAAAGCCTACGATCTCTGGGGTCCCGATCATCACAGTCACGTTCTGCGCATGAAAGCGGCTTTGAAAGCCGCGGGATTGCCGGAGGCGTTCCTGGAAGTCATCATCATCCAGCAGGTCAACCTGTTGCGCGGCGGTCAACCGGTGAAGATGTCGAAAAGAACCGGAGAAATGATTACGATGGATGAGCTCCTGGAAGAAGTCGGTGCGGACGCTGCCAAACAGGTCTTTCTGTCGCGACGCTGGTCGTCTCATCTCGATTTCGACATTGAAGTTGCGAAAGACCGATCGGAGAAGAGCCCTGTGTTCTACCTCCAATACGCACATGCGCGGATCTGTTCCATTTTCCGCAAAACCGTTCCGATGGAAAACCCGAGTACAGCCGATTTAAAGCTGCTTTGCGATCCGCTGGAGCGCGAACTTCTGCGAGCGCTATCGCTGTTCCCGGATGTGATCGAAGCGGCGGCTCTGCAATCCGCGCCGCACCGTTTGAATGATTACCTGAAAGATCTCGCCGCGGCTTTTCACAAATTTTATCACGAATGCCGCGTTCTGTGCGAAGACGAAGCGTTGACTCGCGCTCGCCTGGCGCTCTGCAAAGCGGTCCAAATTACATTGCAGGAAGGTTTACGCCTGCTGGGCATGAGCGCACCGGAAAAAATGTAGGAGATACTATGAGTATACTCGTCGTTGGATCAGCCGCGTTGGACTCTGTGAAGACGCCGTATGGCGAGGTAAAGGATGCGTTGGGAGGATCCGCGCTCTATTTCGCCGCGGCGGCGAGTTTTTTTTGCCCCGTGAAGATCGTCGCGGTAGTCGGAGATGACTTCCCGCATCGCGAATTGGATTTCCTGATTCAGCGTGGTGTGGATTTATCAGGGTTGGAAGTGGCTCGCGGCGAAACCTTTCGCTGGTCCGGAATCTATCATCAGGATATGAATCAACGGGACACGGTTTATACCAAGTTAAACGTCTTCGAGGCATTTTCACCGAAGCTCCCTCCTGCGCACCGCAACGCCCCCTATTTATTCCTCGCCAACATTCATCCGGAATTGCAATTGCAGGTCCTGAAGCAGCTGGAAAGACCTCGCCGCGTCATGCTTGACACGATGAATCTATGGATTGATACTGCCTTGCCCGAGCTCAAGAAGGTATTGTCGAAAGTGGACGCTGTGATTTTGAACGATCAGGAAGCAAAGCAGCTCACCGGCGAAACGAATGGGATCAAAGCCGCGAAATCCGTAGCAGCATTCGGACCGCGGATCGTCATCGTTAAGAAGGGCGAACACGGCGCTTTCCTGATCAAAGGGGGACATTTCTTCGCGGTTCCCGCTTATCCCCTCGAATCTCTCTTCGATCCCACCGGTGCCGGTGATTCTTTCGCCGGTGGACTTTTCGGATATCTCGCAGCGAAAGGAAACTTCAATTTCGCGTCAATCCGAAAAGCGATGGCGTATGGCACCACCATTGCCTCTTTTGCTGTGGAAGAATTTTCTTTGAATCGTTTGAAACATTTAACCCGCGATGAAATTGAAGCAAGGTATGAAAGATTCAGGTCCTATACGCGTTTTTAACACGTGTCCGACTGGATGAAAGAGGACGAATAGCCTGCTGTCTTATCGCGGTTTAATAGGATTTATTCTTGACTTAAAAAAAGAAAAAGATTAAATTTTTAGTTTGTATGCTGTCAGAATAAAGAATTAGCGACTTTGCCAATGCCGTTGAAGACCATCGAATGGTTGGCTGATCAGAAAAAGGTACGCTTCATTGATCAGACGCTGCTTCCGGATAAAGTTGAGTATATCGTCACAGACGACTCTCGCGTTCTGAAAGACGCCATTTATCGTCTGGCGGTCCGTGGAGCTCCGGCGATCGGTGTCGCGGGCGCGTACGGTGTGGTGATCGGCGCTTATTCACTAAACGAGCTTGATGTCGGCGCGTTCAAAGAGAAGCTTCGCGGCATTATGGAAGATCTGCGCGGCACGCGCCCGACCGCGGTCAATCTCGCTTGGGCGATTGATCGTCTCGCCCGTCTCCTCGACCGACACAGCGATACTGAACAACTGAAGCAGAGGCTGCTTGCGGAGGCTCTCAGAATCCATCAGGAAGATGAGGAGATGTGCCGCCGTATCGGCGAAAACGGCGCCGAACTGTTGAAGGACGGCATGACCGTGTTGACGCACTGCAATGCCGGCGCCCTCGCAACCGGCGGTATGGGAACGGCGCTGGCGCCGATTTACGTCGCGAAAGAACAAGGCAAATCCATACGCGTCTTTGCCGATGAGACCCGCCCCTTGCTGCAAGGCGCTCGACTGACATCCTGGGAACTGATGCAGAACGGAGTGGATGTGACATTGATTTGCGACAATATGGCAGCGGTAGTCATGCGCAATGGATGGGTGGATGTGGTATTGGTGGGAGCGGACCGGATCGCCGCAAATGGAGATGCAGCCAACAAGATCGGAACCTATACTGTTGCGCTGCTGGCGAAGCATCACCGAATCCCATTCTATGTTGCTGCGCCGACATCCACCGTGGATCCATCACTGGCTTCCGGCGAATTGATCCCCATCGAAGAACGGTCTGATGAAGAAGTCGCCGGATTCCGAGGCTGCAGAACCGCTCCTTTGGGAATCAAGGTCTATAATCCGGCGTTTGATGTAACACCGCACGAACTCATCTCCGCAATCATAACAGAGAAAGGGATTCATTACCCGCCTTATGATTTGCGATGACGCAAAGAAGACATCAGAATCGTTATGACCTGCAATAAAAATGAGACGAAAATGAAAACCGTTATCAACACGACGATCGCCGTCGGCATATTGCTGCTGACGATGACTGGCTGCCAGAGCGTTTATGTCACCTCAGCGAAGGTGTATCTCCAACAAAATGATCTGGCGAACGCGGAAGCGCAGTTAAAAGAAGGTTTGGCGCAGAATCCCAATGACGCTCAAGCACATTACCTATTAGGCGAGATTTACGCCAAACAGAAAAAGTATTCGGAGATGATGCAGGAATTCGACGCCAGTCTGGCGCTCAGTGATAAATACCGGTCGGATATCACTAAGATTAAGAACAGCCATTTTGAGAGCCTATATAATGAAGCGGTCGACAACTTCAACAAAAAAGAAACGGACAAGACTGTTGAAGGCCTCCAGACTGCGCTCCTGATCGCACCGGAGGATCGCGAAGCCTGGTCCCTGCTCGGGAAGACCTACATCCGCGCAAATCGCTTCGACGAAGGCAAAGAGGCGCTGCGGAAAGCGATCGCTCTGGATCCAAAATTTGAAGACGCAGGCGACCGCATCCTTTTAATGGAGATCTGTTACAACAACCACGAATATGAAAACGCTTTGACGAGCGCTGAAGAAATCCTGCGCAAAGAAGCGGCGAACAAGGACGCCGTTAAGGTTGCGGCATTCTGCTATAATCAGCTCGCCTTGAAAGAAGAAGATCTTCAGAAGAAATCCGCTTTGCAGGGGAAAGCGTTGGAATACTATCAGCAGGTTCTGGCGAATAACCCGAATGACACGGATTTTCTCTTCAACCTGGGTCTGCTCTACGAGATGATGGGGCGCAATGAGGAAGCGCTGGCTCAATTCGAACGGATTTACGAATTAAACCCTAAGGATAAAGAGGCCATTCTGCATTTAGCGCAAACTTATCTTGAAGATCTGAAAGACTACGATAAATCCATTGAATATTATAAGATCGCGTTGGAACTGGATCCGGACAATCCAGGAATCTGGAATAATCTCGGAGTGGCGCAAATCCGAGCCGGAGATGCACGCGAAGACGCCAGCTTGATTGAAGCCGGGAAAGCCTCCATCGAAAAGGCGCGCGAACTCCAGGAGAAAAACGACCAAAAGTGATGAAAGCGTCTGGACAAGCCGTTCCGGATGATATCAGTCGGGAGAACATCCCCGAGCATATCGCCATTATTATGGATGGCAACGGCCGTTGGGCGAAACAAAGGTCGCTGCCGCGCATCGCCGGCCATCGCGAAGGGATCAATTCCGTGCGCGAAATCGTCCAAACCTGCGGTGAAATCGGCGTAAAGATCTTGACGCTCTACACGTTCTCTTCTGAAAACTGGCGCCGGCCTCGCCAGGAAGTATCGGCATTGATGCGGTTGCTGCTGGTGACCATCAACCGAGAAGTTGAAGAGCTGAACCGAAAAAACGTGCGCTTGATGGTTATTGGGGACATCAACGCTCTGCCGGAAAAGCCACGATCCGGCATTCTGGCGGGCATCGAAAGGCTGAAATCCAACACAGGTTTGATCCTGAATCTCGCACTATCTTACGGCGGCAGGCAGGAAATCATCGAAGCAGTGAAGAAAATCTGCAAGGAAGGCAAAAACAATATCACGGAGAGGGAGTTTTCAAAATATCTCTACACCGCCGACATTCCCGATCCGGATCTGCTGATCCGAACATCAGGTGAACTGAGGCTCTCCAACTTCCTGCTTTGGCAGTTGGCTTATACTGAAATTTACATCACGGATGTGCTTTGGCCGGATTTCCGTCGGGAGGAACTGTTGAAAGCGATCCGGGACTATCAGAAGCGCGAACGGCGGTTCGGCAGAGTCAGCGAACAGTTGCGCACAGCCTAAACGGCTTCGGTTCATCACGGGATCAGTCTCGAGAAATCCCACCTGTATGAATGACGCCGGTTCGAATTCTTTCGCAGTGCGCGGCATCGCTTTCATCAAGCAGCTCAGTGACCTCGAATGAACGAAGAGTTGCGAAAAGAATTGGAGAAGTGCGGGTGCGCGCTTCTGGATCGTTTCCTGCCGCGTTTGGTTGTTTCGGCGCAAAAGGAAGACGATCTGATGCGTTTGGTTATGTTAGCCGGCAAGCGGAGGATGCGGATCTGTCCGATGGGAACAGGTTCGAGCTTTCCCGCCACCTACCGTCCGCCGACGGATATGATCTTCTTGCTCACGACTACGGTGAACCGCGTCGTGGAAGTGCGCGCGCAGGATGCGGTCATTATTTTCGAATCCGGGATTTTGACAGCAGAGTTGAATAGGGTTCTGGAAGGATCTCAGTGGACGTTCCCGCCAGCATTCGCTCAATACCCGGGAACAATGGGAGGAGCGCTCTTAAGCGCGGATTCGCAGGGCGCCAGACATCTTGAATTTAAACGTAGACTTCTGGGCGTGGAAATGATTGATCCGCGCGGAAGGTTGTTGAAACTCGGATCCGGCACGATGAAGAACGTCGCCGGATACGATTTCTGGACGTTTCTGGTCGGAACCGGCGGCAGATTCGGCATCCTGACGAAGATCACGCTGAATCTGGAAAATCTGCCGCTCCTGGATCCGTCGCCTTCGGCTGATTCGGAACAACAGAAACCGGAAGAAGACACGATTCGGTGGATCTATGCCAATCTCGAAAAAAAATTGGATCCAGATGGAATTTTTACTCGATGAGAATACGCACATCGTTGTTGTATATTCTTTTTTCTCTGCTCCTGCTCGTCATTGTCGGCGCACTTCTCTATCCCTTCCTCAAGATTGATGCAACCCTGAAAACCATTCTCTTCTCTCATCTGCCCGCAGAATACACTTCCCGCGTTCATTTGCAAACCGTTCATCTCGGTTTCACAGGTCTTGAAGTGTCCGGTTTGGAAGTGTATTCCCCTAAAAATGAATGGACGTTGAATATACCCCGCACTCAGCTTGAATTCAACATAATCAATCTGATCCTACATCGTTTCGATGTCGCTTCTTCCTTGCGGAAAATCTGCATTCAGAATCCCACCTTTACTCTGATGATGACGAACAAGGAGTGGTCGGAAAACAACGAACATTCCGCTGAAAGCCAATTCACCTGGGCGATGTTGGATCATCTCCCGGAGGCATTTTGGGGGAAAGCTCTGATCGTCCAGAATGGGACATTCCGGCTGGCAACATTGGAAAAGCGTACCGCGGGCATACTAGCCCGCCTCCACGGCAGTCTTGTCACCACGCGGGATCGGCACATAAGGGGCGAACTCGAGACTCGCGGCAGGAGCGAAGGAGAAGCGACCGGCAGTCTGAAATTCGCTCTGGCGGCTGACGATCGCACGCTGGATGGAAGTCTCCATGGTTCCATCGGCAGTTTGCAATTTCCGATCGGAGCGATTTCAAGGCCTTTGGATTCGCTCTCGATCCTGATGGAAAACCTGAAATTCAATTTGCAGATCGGCGCAAATGCGGATCACAGCAGCTTAAACGGTGAGATCTATCTCGAACGTTGCTCTTTTTTCTCGCAGCGTGAGTTGCTCGCGCAAACGCAGCCGGCGCGGGCTGTCATCGGAAATTGGAAATTGCTGTTGCCGGCAATGAATTTTGACGCATTCACCGCCTCCTGGGCCATTTCCGGACAGATTGAAGATTTGCGGCATCCTTTTCTCGATTTCGACATCCATGGACATTCCGAGGATTGCACCGAGGCGAATCGCTACCTTCCAGATGATCCGCGGCTTGAGCCTTCCGGGCCGGCTGATATCCGGATCACTGTCCGAGGGGCCATTCCTTCTCCGCAGATTCATTTCGAAGGCGATTTTGATCACCTGAAAACGCCCTGGGGCAATGTTCAGCAAATCCGCTGCAGCGGGGAATTCGCGGATCGTCGTTTGATCATCAACTCGCTGGAAGCGTCTCACCGAAATGGCGGCTTTCAGATGAACGGCCAGATCCTATTCGCCGGCATCCAATCATGGCTGCAGGCGGATTTCCGCTGGCATGGGATCCCGCCGGGTTGGAAACATCCGCGACAGGCTGTGCTGAGCGGAAGCATCCTTGGAGCCGGCGGAAAATATCGGTCTGATTTGTTGCTTTCCGTTCTCGACGAACCGACTGCCGGCTTATCTCTGACGGCCGAGTACTTCCATCCCCAAAAAACGCTGGAAGCACGTCTCGCATCCAACATAGAAAATGCCTGGGTAAATCTTCATGTGGAGAACTTAGCCGGCACACCGTATTACAGCGTCGCTTACGAGAACGCGCAGAAAATCGGAGAAATCTTGTTCCCTTGGGAGGGGTGGAATTATTTGCGCGAATTTGAAACTAATGGATCCTTGACAGGTGACCTGAAGCGGTTCCACTACAACTCCAGGCTTGCATATCCAAGACAGTCTTCAACATTGGATTTGGAAGGCGAATTTAAATCTTATGAAAACAATTCATTCGCTATAGAAAGCAGATTGCAATTGCGACGGGGCGAAAGCGCGCCCTTAGAAGGTTCGGCTCGATTGACCCGGGAAGCGGATCGGCTGATTTTAGAATCCTTCGTGTTGGAAGATGCGATTTTCGCTTCCGGCGCAGTAAATATTAGAACAGGCGAAATTGAACCGACTGAAATCCGCGTCATAAATTTTCCCTTATCGAACGGTTTGCAATTTGCTTCTATAGGTGTTTCGGAAGCCGTCGGCGCAGTCTTAGATGGCAGAGTTGAAGTAAACGGCACCCTCGCGCAGCCGGGCATTTCGTTTAACATCTATGCCTCGCGTGGATTCATTTTAGATCAGAAGAACCTCTGGGCGGTGGTCACTGCACAATTGGATGCCGGCATTTTAACCATCGAAGAATGCTCGATCGGCAGCGACGTTACCAAACTTTTGAAGATAACCGGCATGGCGAATCTGAATTCGAATGAGATTCAAATCCATGCGGATTCCCGCGGAGCGGACATTTCCAACTTGCTAGAAGTGATCGGCGTGAATCCCCTCAGGCTGCGCGGACCCCTCCGTTTGGATGCAAATCTTGTCGGGAATATCACGCATCCGGAATTGGACGCGAGTCTGGAGGTGGCACCGGGTTCTATTGACAAACTTCCCTTCGAAAGTCTGCGGGCGCGAATTCACCTGCTTGCAGGGGAAAATGAACGTCTGCAATTGACGGAATTCGACCTGAGACAGTCATCTGATTTGCGCATAAACGGTGAAGGCGTGCTCCCTTTCCATCACCATTCGCTCGACTTGAAATTCTCTGCGCGCGGGAATCTGCTGAAAATCCCTCATCTCATCGAACCGGCTATTCAGGAATCCCGCGGATATGGCGAAGCCGAATTTGTTCTATCTCAGGATCAAGGCGCTTTGCGGATCATCCACGCATCTCTGACGATAAAAGACGGCTTAATGCGTTTTCCAGAAGTAGTTTCTGAAATTGACGGAATCAATGCGCAGATCTCTGTCCGAGATCGAAGGGTCAGGATGGAATACATCGAAGGCAACGTGGAAGGGCAGAAATTCCGCATTAACAATACTTTCAATCTGGATGATGAAGAGCAACAGTTGGAGCATCTTTATTTTCCACAGATTGATTTAGACTTCGGCGTACTCGAATTTGAGAGCTACGGTCGAGGTATCCATGCGCATATACCGGAGTTGATGATTCAGGGTGCAAAGGGGTTCATCCGCCTGCGGGGAAAAGATGGGTTGAGCAAATTTCTCGTTGCAGGTCCGATCACAAAGCCGTTCTTCAGGGGAACCATAGATCTAACGGGGAGTGCGATCACGTATCCTTTTCCGCCCGGTTCCAGCAAACCGCCCTCGAAATTTGTGCGACTCATCCTTCGGATACTGAATTCAGCGCGTTGGGATCTGAATATCCTGCCGGAACGCGATAATCACTATGTGCGCGAAATCAAGCCTGTCGAAAAGAATACGCTCATCGGCAATGTGTCCGATCTGATTGCCTCGGTGAATGTGGATTTGACAGTGGATTCGCGCGATAGCCGCTTGAATCTGCTGGGCAGCCTGGACGAAGGGGATTTCCGTTTTCAAGGAAATCTGGTATCAACGAGAGGCAGCGTGGAATATCTGGATCTCGATTTCCGCGTGACCCGCTTTGTCGTCGAATTCGACGAACACGATCCGTTACCCTGGGTGCAGGGGAGCGCATCCACGGTTTACACGGATTCAATGGGCGTGAACCGCAACATCTATTTGACGCTTTATGTCGTGGATCCGACGACGAAGGAACGACAACAGAGAGGACGTTGGGGAGATTTTGTCTTCGTCTTGGAAGATGATATCGGATCCTCTCAGGAACAGATTCTGGCTGCGCTGGGTTATTCACCTGAGGCGATCTCGGAAAAGGTCACCTCGTTGGGCGGTACGATTCTTTCCAATGCGCTCTTGCGCGGACTGGTCAGACCGATTGAACGCCGGCTCGAAAACGTGCTGCAGCTCGATATGGTTCGGTTTCAATCCTACTTCGCTCAGCACGTCTTTGAATCGCAGATCCTCAAAATGAATCCTGGGGTGAATTCTCAAATCGGATGGGGAGCTTATCTGTTGCAGCAATCGCAGCTGACCGTCGGCAAATATGTGACGGATGACGCTTTTATCAGCTATACCGGTCTGCTGGAAACAGGCATTAACGCTGCGAACGAGCGGCACTATGGGTTCCTGCATCGCTGGAACCTGGATTATCGCATCCGCCCGATCTCGGGAAATTTCGTGTTGAGTCTCCGCTATGAATATGATAGTCTGGAACAACTCGAAGATAAGCAGATCCTTCTGCGTTATTCGTTTGTATTTTAATCGGATCGGAATGAGGTTTCTCACTGGGAATCGAGCATTTTCCGCTTTACTTGAGTCGTTAAATTCCTTACTTTATAAACAGAGATTGACCCGAATTCATGCTCGCATGAAATCCATCCGTACCCTCGTACTGTTCGTCCTGCTCCTCTTGGCTGTGAACCACGCATTTTCCCAGAGCGGTAAAATCCGCCTCGTCGGTTTATCCGTTGAAGGGAATAAGACGGTGGACGAAGGATTGATCCGCGCCAATTCCGGGCTGGTCGTGGGATCCGAGATTACCGGAGATGATATTCAGAATGCCATCCGGCAGATATGGAAACTGAAGCTCTTCTCCGATGTCAAGATCCTGCTCGAGAATGAAGTGCCGCAGGGAGCTTTTCTCAAGATTGCCGTCGTGGAATACCCCCGCTTGGAAAAAATCGAGGTGTCCGGCAATAAGAAATTAAAAAAAGATGAAGTCGAGAAAGTCTTGGATTTCTATCCAGGACAGGTTTTGCGACCGGATCAGATTACATCTGCGAAAAACAAGTTACTGGATAAATACGCCGCCGATGGCTACTTGCTGGCGAATGTAAACGTGCAGACTTTCACCAATGCAGAGACCGGTAAGTCGGTTTTGCGCTTCGACATCGAAGAAGGCAAGAAGGTAAAAATCAAAGAAGTCAATATCTACGGAAACGAGGAGCATGAGAAGAAAGGCGTCATTTTCCCGCTTTCTTTGTTGAATTGGGCGGTCGAATGGATCATCCCGGATGATCCTTTCACCGAGGGGAAACTGCGCGGGCAGATGAAAGAGACGAAGGCGAAAGGAATTTTCCGCTCTGGCGAGTTCAACAACGAAAAATATCAGGAAGACCTGAAAAATCTGGCGGCTTATTTCAAAAATCACGGTTATCGCGATGCCGCCGTCACCGCTGATTCGATCCAGTACAGCGAAGATCGCCGCCGCTTGATTGTCAACGTTTGGGTAGATCCCGGAACCCTATACTATTTCGGCGACTTTTCTTTTTCGGGTAATACCCTCTATACCGCTGACGAATTAAAGGAGAGACTGCTCATTCAAAGAGGCGAATTGTACGACCAAGAGAAGCTGGATCGAAGCGCGCGCGAAAACCTGACGAATCTTTATTACGATCGCGGTTATATCTACGTCAATGTTTCGCCGGTGGAAATTCCTGTCGGCAAAGACACGATCAACGTTCATTTTAAGATCACGGAAGGAAACGAGTTCAAGGTACGACTGATCAATATCGAAGGCAACACCAAAACTCACGAGAACGTCATCCGCCGCGAATTCGTCTTGAACCCTGGGGAAACGTTCGATGTCTCTAAATTGCGCCGTTCCGCGCGGGAAGTTACGATCCTGAACTATTTTTCCAACATCACTCCGGATGTTCAGCCGGTCAACGACCAGGAAGTGGATCTCTATTTCCGCGTGGAGGAAAAGTCCACAGATCAGGTTCAGGTTTCTGCGGGGTATTCTCAGCGCGACGGAGTGATCGGATCGCTGGGTTTCACGATGCCGAATCTATTCGGAAGCGGTAAACGATTCAGTCTGGATTGGCAGTTCGGAAAAATCTATCGCACGTTTTCCGTATCGCTCACCGAACCCTGGCTGTTCGACACTCCCACCCTGGTAGGCATTAGTTTCTTCAACACACGCAGGGGAGGAAGCTATTACGGGTTTGATGAAGACATCATCGGCGGCTCTCTTCGCGTCGGCCGGCGCCTGAAATGGCCCGACGACTACTTCCGCGTGGACTGGATTTACAGGCTGGAACGCGCGGTTTACTCAAATTTCACGAGCAGTTTCGCCGCCAGCAATCCGCGGGGTCTTGTGGAAGATGAGCCCCGTTTGTCATCCGGAGTCACGACGATTCTGACCCGCGACTCGCGAGATAATCCGGAGTTTCCGACGGTTGGATCTGTCAATCGTTACTCCATTGAAATCACCGGGGGACCTTTCTTTGGAGACGATCAATTCCACAAACACACTTTCAGCACCGAATGGTACACGCCGATACTGGGCAAGCTGGTTCTTTACTCCGATACGGAAATGGGTGTAATGAGCGCTCTGAAGAACACAACCTCGGCCGTGCCCTATATTGAGCAGTTCTTTATGGGGGGATCAGGGTTGTCGCTGGGGGTACCGCTGCGTGGATATGATGAACGCACTGTCGGACCTCAGAGCGGATCGTATGCCGATGGCGGCAAGACGATGTTCAAGCAGAGTCTCGAGTTGCGGGTGCCCATCGTTTATAACCCGACGATCTTTCTCCTGGGATTCGCCGAAGCGGGTAACGTCTGGTTGAACCTGGAAAACACCGATCTATTCGACTTACGCAGATCCGTGGGATTGGGCGTCCGATTGTATATGCCTATGATCGGCTTGATCGGTTTGGATTACGGTTATGGTTTGGATTATTTTGATCCGTCAACAGGCCGGCGTCATGGTGAGTGGGTGCCGCACTTTCAGTTCGGCAGAGGGTTTTGATCAGAAATAATTTGATAAAACAAATAATGCAGGGAATAGGGGTTGTCATGAGACGTATCATCACGATCACTCTCGGTTTCGCCGTTTTCGTGGGAGTTCTCCTTATCTGGACACCCGGCGCTGCGGAAGCCAGAGAAATCAAAATCGGCTACATTAATTCACAGAAGATCCTGGCGGAATATCAGGAATCTATCGCGGCGCAGCGAACACTGGATGAAGAACAGCAAAAATGGGTGGAAGAAGCCCGCAAAAAGGAGCAGGAACTGAAGCGTCTGGAAGATGAACTGGAAAATCAGAGCCTGTTGCTTTCCGAAGAGAAAAAAGCCGAGAAGCTGCAGGATATTCAGACTAAATATATGGAATATCAGCGTTTCCAGCAGGAAATCTGGGGTGAAACCGGCAAGCTCTATCAGCGCAATAAGGAGCTGACGCAGCCTATCGTAGATAAGGTCAACGCCATTATCACGAAGATCGGCAAAGACAACGACTATGACCTGATCTTCGATGCTGCGGTGGGCAATATCGTCTATGCCAAGGACGATTATGACGTCACCGAACTGGTGTTGGAAAATCTGAATAAATAGAGGCTTCCGTGCCCTATCGGACTCAGGACATAGCCGATTTGCTGGGCGGCACCTTGATTGGTGATCCTGAACTCCAGATTACCGGTGCAGCCAGGATTGAAGATGCGTCGCCCGGGACGATCACCTTTCTCTCCAACCCCCGCTATCTGAAGCACTTCGCGACGACGAAAGCGTCCGCTGTATTGATCGCGCCGGATGTGCAAGCCGAGGGGATCACTCGAATTATCGTGAAAGATCCTCGCAGAGCTTTCGCCCACCTGCTGATGCTCTTTTATCCTCCGGAGACGCCGCCGCCGGAAGGGATCCATCCCACCGCGTTGCTGGACGAAGAAGTCACACTGGGGAAGCGCGTGCGCATCGGCGCATATGTCGTGATCGGACCTAAAAGCCGTATTGCCGACGACGTAACGCTTTATCCAAACATCACTATTGGCGAACAAGTAACAATCGGTGAAAAAAGCATCATACGATCCGGTGTACGCATCCGTTCCGGTGTCACCATCGGGAAACGAGTGATCATTCAGGACAACGCGGTGATCGGATCCGACGGCTTTGGTTTCGCTGCGGATGAAGCCGGAGAATACGAGAAAATTCCGCAGGTCGGCACCGTCGTGATCGGGGATGACGTCGAGATCGGCGCCTGTTGCACGGTAGAT
Source organism: uncultured bacterium (assembly GCA_964623265.1). Lineage (GTDB taxonomy): Bacteria > Electryoneota > B3-LCP > B3-LCP > B3-LCP > CAZUTK01. The sequence goes on from CAZUTK010000003.1 coordinate 29,608, forward strand.
CGCGCCACACTGGGAGAAACCCGCATCGAAGCCGGAGCGAAACTGGACAATCTAATCCAGGTGGCGCATAATGTCGTCATCGGCGCGAACACCGTCATCGCTGCGCAGACAGGTGTTTCCGGTTCCACAAAAATCGGAAAGAACTGTATGATCGGCGGGCAGGTGGGCTTCGTGGGGCATATTGTACTGGGGGATGGTTCGCAGGTTGGAGCTCAATCCGGAGTTTCAAAATCCCACCCCGCGGGCAGCAAAATTTTCGGATACCCCGCGCGCAAGCTACAAGATGAATTGAGAATTCAGGCAGCTTTGAAGAAATTGCCGGAAATGGTGAGCACAGTCCAAAAATTGCAACAAATCGTGCAGGAATTAACGTCAAAAAGTCATGGCGAATAACGACATCACCAAGAGGCAGAGAACCATCAAGGGATCGGTTTCCTTTTCAGGCATAGGATTGCACACCGGCAATCCTTGTTCGTTGACTTTCCATCCGGCGCCGGAGAATCACGGAGTGAAATTCAAGCGGTCGGACATCCCGGATTCGCCTCTCATCCCCGCTTTAATTGAGTATGTAGTGGATCTTTCCCGGGGCACCACCATCGGCGTCAATGATATCAAGGTGCACACGGTAGAACATGTGCTGGCGGCTCTGGCGGGACTGGAGGTGGACAACGTATTGATTGAATTGAATTCGAACGAGCCCCCCGTCGGCGACGGTTCCGCCATGCCTTTCGTGGAGGTTTTAAGTTCGGTTGGCTTCCAGGAGCAAAATGCCCCGATCGAATTCATCGAAATCGAAAAAACATTGATCTACCACAACGAAGAACGGGGCATAGATCTGGTCGTGGTGCCTTCGCCGGTCTTCCGCATTACGTATATGGTGGATTACCGCAACCCAGCTCTGGGCACGCAGTACACTTCGATGTACGATATGCAGGAGGAATTCGTCAAGGATTTCGCCGCCGCCCGGACGTTTTGTTTTCTCTCGGAAGTGGAACAGTTGAAAGAGCAGGGGCTGATCAAAGGGGGAAACATTGATAACGCCGTGGTCATCATCGACCGCCAGATCGAAGACCACGAATTCGACCGCCTGAAGCGGCTTTTCAATTTGAGATCCACCGTAATCCGCGGTGAAAACGGCATCCTGGACGGGAAGAAATTGCGCTTTTACAACGAACCGGTGCGGCACAAGCTGGTTGACTTGATCGGCGATCTGGCGTTGCTGGGCAGCCCCATCAAAGGCCATGTGCTGGCGGCGCGCGCCGGGCATGCCGCTCATATTGAACTGGTCAAGATGATCAAGAAGGAGTACGAGAAGAAGAAAGTCATCCGGATATATCAGGGCAAGACTTCAAAAGACGCTGTTTTCGACGCCGGAGCCGTCAGCAGAATCCTGCCGCACCGTTATCCCTTCCTGCTGGTGGACCGCATCCTGGAGCTTTCGCCGGGCGAACGTGTGACCGGACTGAAATGCGTTACCATCAACGAGCCATTCTTTCAGGGGCATTTCCCGGGGTTTCCGATTATGCCGGGTGTTCTGGTCATCGAATCCCTCGGGCAAGCCGGCGGCGTCTTGCTGCTGAACTCCGTGGATGATCCGGAATCCAAACTGGTCTTTTTCACGGGTTTGGATGAAGTCCGCTTCCGCAAGCCTGTTTTCCCGGGCGATCAACTATATCTCAATGTGGAAATGGAATTTTTCCGGCGCGGTTTGTGCAGGATGCGAGGTAAAGCCTATGTTAATGACTCCGTTGTGGCGGAAGCCGTTATGACCGCAGTCGTTCGTAATCGGGAGGATATGTGAAAATTCATCCTACCGCCATCATAGACGCCCGCGCGGAATTGGGCGAAGACGTGGAAGTAGGACCGTATGCAGTAATCGAAGATGATGTCCAAGTGGGAAAGGGATGCAAGATCGGTCCACATGTTTATCTGGCGCGCGGCGCCAGACTGAGCGAAAACGTGCAGGTGTTCAAAGGCGCGGTGATCGCCACGGCACCTCAGGATCTGAAATTCAAGGGTGAATACAGCGTCGTTGAGATCGGGGCGCGAACGATCGTGCGTGAATTTGCCACCATTCACCGAGGAACGGAGGCGACGGGGCGCACGGTTGTGGGATCCGATTGTTTTCTGATGGCGTACAGCCACGTCGCGCACGACTGCGTCCTGGAAGATAAGGTCATCATAGCCAACTCAGTAAATCTGGCAGGACACGTGCATTTGGAAGAATATGTCGCCATCGGCGGCGTCGTCCCCATCCATCAGTTCGTTCGCATCGGACGGCATGCATTCATTGCCGGCGGAACGCGGGTCCCCAAGGATGTGCCTCCTTATATCCTCGCCGCCAATGAACCCTTAAGATTCGCCGGTTTGAACGCGGTTGGGTTGAAACGGCGGGGATTTTCTGCAGAAACGATGGCGCAAATCAAACACGCTTATCACTTGATCTACAACAGCGATCTGAATGTATCGCAGGCGATCGCCCGCATTCGATCCGAGATGAATCAGACGCCGGAAATTATGCATATCATCGAGTTCATCGAAAAAAGCGAGCGCGGCATCATTTGATGAATGGATTCAGGCTGATTCAGGACGGCGCGCATGACGGCGCCTTCAATATGGCGGCGGATCTGTTTATGGCGGAACAAACGGTCCGAACCGGCGAACCGGTTCTGAGACTTTACGGCTGGGAAAAGCCGACGCTGTCGCTGGGATTTCATCAAAAGGCGGATGCGGAAATCTTTGAGCGGTGCCGCGAATGGGGGGTTCCAATCGTGCGCAGGCCCACCGGCGGTCGCGCCGTCTTGCATGACCGGGAATTAACCTACTGCTTCGTTGCGCCGTTGACCCATCCCCTGATGCAGGAAGGGCGCGGCGCGCTGCTGAAGGCGATCGGTTCCGCCTTCGTGAACGCGGCGGCGCAATCAGGCTTGGAAGCGGAATTGGTGCGCATCACCGCCCCTGAATCCGGGTTTCGTAAAAACAATCCAAGCGGAAACGATTTTCTTTGTTTTTCCAGCGTGTCTCGCTGGGAAGTGAGGTTGAACGACAGCAAGTGGATCGGATCCGCGCAGCGGATCCTGAAAGACGCCTTTCTGCAGCATGGATCCATCGTGCTGGGCGCAAGCACGATTCCGATTGGAGATCTTTTTCAGACGAACCTGAAAATAGGTTTCGGAATGTACGACGCGACTGCGCTGGAAAGGTCTTTACGCCGAACGATTCCGGAAGCATTCCGGAAAATGTGGAAGGGAGTCTGGCGAGAGATTCCGCTCTCTTCTGATGAACAAAGGATGATCGAACGCAGGAGTTCTTGGTGGCGCAGTCAGGCAGGAGATTTACAATCCGTCAGAATACCAAACGCAACAATTGAGGAGGAATTATGAAGCGCATCGCGATCCTCGCGACATTATCAATGTTGTTGTCGGTGGCAGGGCGTGTGCAAGCTTCGGATGACAACCTCTTCCAGGAATTGGTCGTGCAACAGTTGACCGCGATCAGCGACAGTATCGCCAAGCCGGCGACGGAGATTTTCTCGGCCGGCGCGACCGGAGGGTGGTTCCGCAGCGCGGATGCTCACGGCCTCCTCGGATTTGATATCGGAATCCGCGCGATGTTCGTCCGGATACCGGATGGGAAGAGCGGCGTCTTCGATTCGGCGGGGGTTTCTTATTTCCCTGTCGGACTTTTGCAAGGTTCACTGGGGTTACCGATGGATTTTGAAGTCACTCTGAGAGGCTTCAATGTCAATTATAAGGATGCGAAGATCGCTTTTTTCGGCGCCGGAGTGAAGAAAAATTTCAACTCGATGATCCCCGTGCCGATGTTCCCGGATGTCGCCGCCTTTCTCGCATACGAGAAATTCCGCGGAGCGTATACCACCTTCGACGTAAATGCAACCGAGTTTTTCGATCTGGGTTATGACGTGAATGCAGAAGTGGACGCCGGCGATTTGATCAATTCGTCCCACTTCTCGATGGGGGTGATCGTCTCGAAAAAGCTAAGTCTTCTGGTGTTCTCCCTCCAGCCCTATATCGGTTTGTCCTTTGATCATAGCAAGATGAAGTACAAGTGGACGGTGAACAATACAGATCCCGCGGTTCCCAATCTGACCACGCCGCTGGAGGTGAGCTCGGAGATCACAGCCAACGCCACGCGATTGACGCTGGGATTGGACGTCTCACCTTTCCCGTTCATTCATGTGTTCGGGGATTACAGCATCAGCAAGTACAACCAGTTTTCAGCGGGTCTGGCGTTCAGCTTCCGTTGATACGCAGATCAATTATGAAGCGAGTTGTCATCTTAGGTTCCACCGGTTCTATCGGCACCAGCACCCTGGACGTTATCAGGAATTTGGGGGCGGATTTTCAGGTTCTCGGGCTGGCTGCAAAATCGCGGCTCGAAGTGCTGGCACGCCAGGCGAACGATTTTCAGGTGCAGCGCATCGCCATCGCCGACAGCGAGGATGAGCGCGATCTACGCCGCTACCTGAACGGGTACCCGGTGGAAATTTTGAGCGGCGAAGAGGCGCTTGCGCAGATAGCGGGAGATGCGGAAGCGGACATCGTTGTGAACGCGCTGGTGGGGGGGATCGGCTTGCGCGCCACTCTAACGGCATTGCAGGCAGGAAAAACCGTTGCGCTTGCCAACAAAGAGAGCATCGTCATGGCAGGCAGATTAATCAATCGGGCGCAGCAAAATTTCGGGGGTAAGCTCGTGCCGATTGATTCGGAACATTCGGCGGTTCATCAGTGCTTGCGCGGCGAGAATGCACGAGAGGTAAAGAGACTCATTTTGACTGCATCCGGCGGACCGTTTTTAAGGCGTAAAAGAGAGAGCTTCCCGTCCATCACGCCGGAAGAAGCGCTGCTGCATCCGAAATGGCAGATGGGACCCAAGATCTCCGTAGACAGCGCCACTCTGATGAACAAAGGCTTGGAAATCATCGAAGCGCATTATTTATTCTGCTTGCCGCCGGAAGCCATCGAAGTCGTGATCCATCCGCAATCCGTCATTCATTCTTTGGTCGAATTTGTGGATGGTTCGATCAAGGCGCAATTGTCAATGCCGGATATGCGGCTCCCCATTCAATATGCGCTGACCTATCCGGATCGGTTCGCTGCGCATTACATAGACACCGATTTGGTGCGAATCGGTTCGCTCGACTTCGAGACGCCGGATTTCAAACGCTTCCCTTGTCTCAGACTCGCGTACGAAGCTTTGCGAATGGGGGAGGGTTACCCCGCGGTGCTCAGCGCAGCAAATGAAATTGCAGTGCAATCATTTCTGGAGAAAAAACTGGCGTTCGATCGCATCCCATCCGTGATTGAAGCCGCATTGCAGGCGTTTTCCCCGCCGCAGATAACAGAAATCGAAGACGTAATCCAGGTGGATCTTTGGGCGCGGGAGTATGCGCATACTTTGATCGGAACGAAGGAAATCTGAACCGATGATTTTGACGATATTATCCTTCATCATCGTTCTGGGCGTGATCATCTTTGTTCACGAACTGGGGCATTTCTTGGCTGCCAAGCTCGTGGGGATCCGGGTGGAAACCTTTTCTCTCGGGTTTCCGCCCAAGATGGTGTCCAAAAAAATCGGTGATACGGAATACGTCATCGCCTGGGTGCCGCTGGGGGGGTACGTCAAGATGGCGGGCATGGTGGATGAAAGCATGGACGATAAACCCTTGACGGGGGCTCCCTGGGAATTTATGTCTAAAAATTTCCGGCAAAAAATTTTCGTGATTTCCGCCGGTGTGATCATGAACTTTCTGCTGGGAATCGCCGTTTTCTTCGCCTTGACCTGGATCATCGGTGTAGCTCAGGTGGATAAGCCGATCGTAGGTTACGTCGTGCCGGATTATCCGGCGGCAGCTGCCGGCATTCAGGTCGGCGATCGCATCGTCTCCATCAACGGCGACTCGATCGCAACCTGGGCGCAGTTGACGCAGATCATCCATTCCAACACAGGCGAAGAGATTTTGATCCGTTGGCAGCGGGGAGATCAATTGGATTCCGCCCGCATCGCGCCGATTCAGAAAGAATTCACGCAGGGCGATTCCACATTCACGTTGGGTTTGATCGGCATCAATCCGAAACCCCAATTTCAGAAAGTAGGCTTTTTCCGCTCCATCATCCGTGGCTTTGAAATCACCGGCTTCATCATTGCACAGAGTCTGAAAGTCGTCAAAATGCTGATCCTCGGACAGACTTCCTTGAACGATGTAGCAGGTCCAGTGGGTATCGCTCAGATTTCCGGCCAGACAATCCGTTCAGGCGCAGTGGATTTCATTTCGCTGATCGCTCAGGTTTCCGTGAGCATCGGTCTGTTGAACATTTTACCCTTCCCGGTTCTGGATGGCGGGCATATTGTATTTATCCTGATCGAAGCCGTTCTGCGGCGTCCCATATCCACAAAAGTGAAGCTGAACGTCCAGAAGGTGGGGTTGGCGCTGATTCTCGCATTCTTCCTTCTTGTGACATATCACGACATCTTGCGAATCGTTTTCGGCCCATAATGACGAAATACCAACAAGCGATATTATTACTCTTGGGGTGCGCGCTCTTCCTCGCAGGATGTTCGGCGACGAAGGCGCCGCCGCCCAGCATTCCCGAACCTGAACCACAACAGCAACCGGATCCCCGCGCGCTGGATTTTTTCATCCGCGGTGTCATCTATGATCAGCAGGGCGATGTAACGAAGGCGATCGCGGAATACCGAAAAGCATTGCAATTCGACCCGACCGCTGCGAGCATTTACATCGCCCTGGCCGAAGATTACCTCGCCCTGAAACTGGTGGATGATGCGATTATCCATCTCTATGCGGCTCTGAGCGTAGATTCCACCAACGTCACGGCTCTGGAATTCTTGAGCGACTTGTTGCTGGAGACGGGACGTTTGGATTCAGCGTTTTCATTAGCTCAACGGCTGATCGCGCTTTATCCGGAAGAAATCCAATATCGCCGCAACCTCGCCGGTTTATATTTGCGCGCGAATCGGATCGCCGACGCCATCCTGCAATACGAAGAAATCCTCAAAATGCATCCGCATGATCTGGAAACTCTAAGCCAGGTCAGCTCGCTCTATATCGCCCTGAAGGATTATCAGAAAGCCCTGCAAATTTCTCTGCAGCTCTTCGCTCTCGATTCAACCGATGACCGAGTGGCATTTACGATTGCATCCTTATACGCTGAAATGAAGGAGACAGAAGAGGCGGATCAGTATTTCGAACGCGTCCTGCAACTGAACCCGGATGATCCCCGCTATTTCGCCAATTGGGCGTATTTTCATATGAATCAGAATGAATATCCCCGCGCGATCGAGATCCTGAAAAAAGGCTCTGCGCACCACCCTTTGAACGCGGACATCTGGGCACTGCTCGGATCCGCATATGAACGCGCAGGGAATGATCCTGAAGCGCTGAAGGCGTTGGATCGCGCGCTCGAATTGGATGCGACAAAATTAGGACCTTACATCACACTCGGGTTCATTTACGATAAACAGGGGAATTTTGAAAAAGCCCTGGAAGTGTACGATCAAGCACTGGCAATCGCGCCGGAAGATCCGTTGCTGCTGAACAATTACGCTTACTTATTGGCGCAACGGGGGATCCGCCTGGATGAAGCCCTGGCAAAAGCTCAGGTTGCGCTTCAAAAGAGCCCGGACAATTCTTCTTATTTAGATACGATGGGTTGGATTTACTACGGTTTGAAACAATACGACGCCGCCCGCGATTATCTTGAAAAAGCTCTGGAGAAAGATCCGGAAAACGCTACCATCCTGGATCATCTCGGAGACGTGTACGCCGCGCTGGGGGATCATCAAACCGCAAGATTATACTGGCAGAAGGCATTGCAGCAGGAACCGGAAAATCATCAAATCCGCGAGAAGCTGATGCAATGAACGCGGTGATTGGATTGCTGAAACTCCGGATTGCCTTCATCCTGTGCGCGTTGCTTTTCACGGGGTGTGCGACTCGAACGCAGCGCATCGTAGAACATCCGTCACCGACCGCCTCGGATATCATCAGGAGAATCAGCGAGAATCGGGATCGTTTCAATGACTTTTCCGCATCGGGAATCATCAGAATTCGCGGCACAGAGATCCAATCCGCAGCTTTTGGATTCACGACGGCATATTTGCAGCCGGATTTTCTGAAGGTCGCTTTTTTAGGACCTTTCGGAGTGAATCTCGGCAGAATCGTGATGAAGAATAACGAATACGAGGTGGATTTCGGCGGCCATTATTACGGTGAAGGCAGGCTGGACGAGCTTCATCCCCTCCGATTCATTTCTTCAGATCTTTCCGGTTCCGATTTGCTGCAACTTTTTCTGCCGCTGACTTCCTGCAATATGAAGCTGGATTTAATCCGTCTGACGATGGATGAAACGGAACATCGGTATCGGTTGTCAGAATTCGACGCGCAGTTTGCGCGTCACTTCTGGGTGCATCCCGACTACCCTGTTTTTTCGGAAGCATTGATCCTCAATGTCAAGGGGGACACCGTAAGCTTTCGGGAATCCAGAAGGATAAAGCAACAGCGGGGAGTCCATTTGCCCACTGAATGGGTCGTTCAACTTGGCGAAGGCGAAGCTGCAATAACCTGCGAAGTAGAACTTTCGAAATATCATATTGATCGCGGGTTGATTCCGAAGGACTTTGCGTTTTCACGCCGGATTCAATCGGAATTCGATTCGACTGAGGTGGAACTTGAGCGGTGAAGTGGCGATTTCCGTTGTTGTACCGCTGTTTAATGAAGCGGAATCTCTCCCGGAGCTTCATGAGAAACTGAGCGAAGTTCTCGCGTCTTGCGAAAGTTATGAGATTATATATGTGGATGACGGCAGCAATGATCCTTCATTAAGTGTGCTGGATGGCTTCCGGAACAAAGATCCCCATGTGCGCATTATCTCATTTCGCAGGAATTATGGAAAATCTGCTGCGCTGCGCGTCGGCTTTGATTATGCTCAGGGGCGGTATATCATCACTCTGGATGCAGATTTACAGGACGATCCTTATGAAATCCCCAATCTGCTGGCGAAACTCGATGAGGGATACGATCTGATTTCCGGTTGGAAAAAGAAAAGGTATGACCCGATCAGTAAAACCGTCCCTTCTAAATTCTTCAATTTCGTCACAGGAAGGCTTTCCGGTTTGAAAATTCACGATTTCAACTGTGGTCTGAAAGCCTACCGGCGCGAAGTGACGGAAGTGATCCCCGTATATGGAGAATTGCATCGCTTTCTCCCGGCATTGGCGCATTGGGAAGGCTTCCGGGTCAGTGAGATTCCGGTGCGGCACCATCCGAGAAAGTACGGACACACCAAATTCGGTGTGTCCCGCTTCATCAGCGGCACCCTCGATTTAATTACCATCTTGTTTCTCGCCCGCTATATCAAGAAGCCGATGCACTTATTCGGCGTCGCCGGGCTGCTGGTGACTCTGATCGGGTTCGCCGTTCTCGCCTATCTGACATGGGGTTGGATCCATGGGATCTGGATCGGCAACCGCCCACTGTTTTTCCTCGGGATTTTGCTGGTCGTCTTCGGAGCGCAGTCCTTTTCGCTCGGACTGATCGGAGAACAATTGGCGCGGTTCCAGCAGGATCGCCGGGACTACCTCTGCAAACGAATCGAAGGTTTCGAGCGGCGGAAGCAGTGAAATTCCATTTGGTTGGACCGTATTACCCGCTTCGCGGAGGCATTGCACAATATATCGCGCTGTTGGGACGCCGCTTGGAAGAAGAAGGACATCAGGTCAAGGTGCTCGCCTTTCGCAAGCAATTCCCCAAATTTCTCTTCCCCGGACAAACTCAGATCGAAACCAGCGCGCATTACATCCGCCTGGAAGCAGAGGCGGTTTTCGTCCCCTGGAACCCATGGAGCTGGTTTAAAACGTTCTATACAGCCCGCCGCGACTCCCCCGATGCTCTCGTCTTTAAATACTGGATGCCTTTTTTTGCCCCGGGATTCACCGCAGTCTGCCGGTTGGTGCGGTCTTTCACTCGTGCGAAAGTGATATTCATCCTGGATAATGTCATCCCGCACGAACGACGACCGGGCGATCGCTTTTTGACTCGCCTGGCGTTTCGTTGGGTAGACGGCTTTATCGTGCAATCACAAGCTGTGCGGAAAGATCTTGAGGCCTGGTTTCCAGAAGCGAAGAACCGCAGGATCGCCTTCGTGCCGCATCCCGTTTATGATTGCTATGATGAAACTGAAGTGAGCCGGGAAGAAGCGCGCATTCGTTCGGGAGTCCCGCAACAGGGAAAGCTCATTCTGTTTTTCGGTTTGGTGAGACGTTACAAAGGTTTGGATACTCTGTTGGAAGCGATGCCCGCGATCCGCGCCGGCATAAAAGAACCGATCCATCTGCTTATCGCCGGTGAGTTTTACGAACCGGAAGAGATTTACCTCGATTTGATCCAAAAGCTCGAACTGCAGGAATCTGTCACGGTCGTGAACCGATACATTCCCAACGAAGAAGTCGGAATCTACTTTCGCGCTGCGGATCTCCTCGTCTTGCCATATCGCTCAGCGACGCAGTCCGGTATACTGCAGGTCGCTCAGAATTTCGGCACGCCGGTAATTTCCACAACCGTAGGCGGTCTGCCGGAAGCCGCGGGCGTCGATGCAGGAGAAGGAGCTGTGCTTTCGCCGGACCGCTTAGTGCCGCCGGAAAACCCGGAAAAACTCGCGGAGGCGGTCATCCGCTATTTTTCGCGAAATGCTGATTCCCAATCGCTTGCGAAAAAAAAATCTGCAGACGCAAGAGAAACCTGGTCAAGGTTGATCCAAGCGCTGATATCGTTGGTTAAAGATGATGAAAAGGAAAATCTACAAATCACTTGACTTTGAAGAAAATATTACATAAATTTCTTTCTTAAATAAATTTGGGATCAATGTGAAGACGTATCATTCCAAACCGGCTGAAGTGGATCGCAAATGGTACATCGTGGACGCCGACGGCATGGTGTTGGGCAGATTGGCTTCCCGCATCGCTGCGATCCTGCGCGGAAAGCATAAACCAACCTTTTCGCCGCATCTGGATTCCGGCGATTTCGTCATCGTGATCAATGCGGAAAAGGTGCGAGTCACTGGAAAAAAAGAAGAGCAAAAAATCTATTTTCGGCATACGGAATATCCCGGCGGCGACCGCTATACAACTCTGTCTCAAATGCGCAACAAGCATCCCGAACGGATCATCCGCCATGCCGTCAAAGGGATGCTGCCGCGAGGTCCGTTGGGATACAGGCAGATCCGGAAACTGAAGGTCTATGCGGGGAGCGAACATCCGCATGAAGCACAGCGGCCGCTACCTCTGCCGGCGTAGTCGCGATCAAAGAAGAGGAGGAGATGACTGCATCCGATAGTTCTCAAAAAATTTACGCCACAGGACGGCGCAAAACGTCCATCGCCCGCGTCTGGTTGATGCCCGGCGAAGGAAAATTGATTGTCAACGGCATGGACTTCCTCGCTTATTTCGGCCGGGAAACCCTGAAGATGATGGTCGAGCAACCCTTTGAAGTTCTCCAGGCAGTGGGAAAGTTTGATGTGGAAGCGAAGGTGCGCGGCGGCGGAAAAGCCGGCCAAGCCGGAGCGATGCGCCTGGGGATTTCCCGCGCCCTGAATCAATTGAATCCGGAATTTCACACGGAATCGAAGAAGAATCAATTCCTCACACGCGACCCTCGAGAAAAAGAACGCAAAAAGTACGGCCAACCCGGCGCACGCAAGCGTTTCCAGTACTCGAAACGATAAATCCATTTCAAACTTGGCAATCATCGCAATCACACACCTCTGGATCACTGTTTGGGTGTCCCGTTGATTTGGGATTGGACGGTGAGTCGAAAGAGGTGGACGAACAACCCGTTTAAGAAAGAGGAATGTATGCCTGTTGTATCCATTCAACAATTATTGATGGCCGGAGCGCATTTCGGTCACCTAACAAGGCGCTGGAATCCGAAGATGAAGAAGTACATCTTCGGCTCCAATCACGGCATTCATATCATTGACCTGAAGAAAACACAAGCCTGCATTGATGCGAGCTGCAAAGCGGTGCAGGAGATTGTGAAAAGCGGTGAAAAAGTGCTCTTTGTCGGCACGAAAAAACAAGCAAAAGACATCATCCGCCATGAAGCGACCCGCGTCAATATGCCTTATGTTTGCGAGCGCTGGCTGGGCGGTATGCTGACGAACTTCGCCACCATCCGCAAGAGCCTGAAAACTCTGCAGAATTACGAGAAGATGGCTACGGACGGCACTTATGAGAAAATCTCTAAAAAAGAACGTTTGATGATTGATAAAGACCGCGGCAAACTGGAAAAAGCTTTGGGAGGAATTCGCGAAATGAAGAAGCTCCCGGGCGCGGTTTTCATCGTAGATATCAAAAAGGAGCATATTGCCGTTTCAGAAGCCAGAAAATTGAATATTCCTATCATCGCCATCGTGGACACCAATGTAGATCCGGAGATCATAGATTATCCCATTCCCGCCAATGACGATGCCTTTAAGTCCATCGGCTTGATCACGCGCGCCTTGACGGATGCCATTGAAGAAGCTGCTGTAGTCGCCGCTGAACGACAAATGGAGGAGGCTGAGGTCACGACAGGGCACATAGAGAAACCTGAACGGGAACAGCGGGATCTGGCGCGCAGACGCAGACCGCGCCGCCGTATTCCGCGGCAGCGAACGGGAGGCGAGCCGGTTTCAGCGGCTGAATCCGCCGACGGCGCCGAGAATGTGGAGCCGCAGCCTCCGATGGACCCTCCCGCGGCCGATAATCCCTGATTCACAGCGAAGAGTCCTTTAAACAAATCACAATCCTGTAAAAGAAGAATTGATATAGGAGACTCCATGGAGATCACTTCATCCAAAGTGAAGGAATTGCGTGAGAAAACGGGCGCCGGCATGATGGACTGTAAAAATGCGCTCGTAGAAGCTGAAGGGAACGAGGAAAAAGCGATAGAGCTTCTGCGAAAAAAAGGGCTCTCCCGCGTAGAAAAACGATCGAGCCGCGAAGCGAGGGAAGGCTTGATCGAAGCCTACATCCATACCGGCGCCAAACTGGGAGTCTTACTGGAACTGAACTGCGAAACTGATTTCGTCGCCAAGACAAATGAGTTCAAGACGCTGGCACGCGAAATAGCCTTGCATATCGCCGCAGCAAATCCCTTAGCCGTCTCCCGGGAAGATATTCCCGCGGAAACCATCGAAAAGGAGAAAGAAATCTACAAGGCGCAATTGGAATCGGAAGGGAAGAAAAAACCGACGGAAGTGATGGAAAAAATCATCAACGGCAAGTTGGATAAATTCTACGCAGAAGTGTGCCTGCTCGAACAACCCAATGTGAAATACCAGGATAAAACTGTGGGGGACTTGATCAACGAAACCGCGGCGAAACTGGGAGAAAACATCGTCTTGAAACGCTTCAGCCGATTCAAAATCGGGGAGTAAACAGCCGAATGTACCGCCGCATCCTGTTGAAAGTCTCCGGCGAATCCTTAGCCGGTGCGGAAGGGTTCGGTATCGAACCCTCCAGCGTGGAACGGATCGCTCGCGAGATTAAAGAGATTCAGGATATGGGCGTTGAAGTCGCTCTGGTCATCGGCGGCGGGAACATCTTTCGAGGATTGAAGGCGGCGGCGCAGGGGATGGATCGGACCACGGCGGATCATATGGGGATGCTGGCGACGATCATCAATGCGCTGGCGATGCAGAATTTTCTCGAAGGATTGGGCGCGGTAACCCGGGTTCAATCCGCCATCGAAATACACCAGCTCGCGGAACCATTCATCCGCCGGCGCGCGATTCGACATCTCGAAAAAGGACGAATCGTCATCTTCGCCGCAGGCACGGGAAATCCTTACTTCACCAGCGATACCGCGGCATCCTTACGCGCGGTCGAAATCAATGCGGACATTATTCTGAAAGGCACGCGCGTAGATGGCGTTTACGATGCCGACCCTGAGAAGAATCCCCGAGCCGTGCGTTACGACCGTCTCAGTTATTTCGAAGTCATCCAGCATCAGCTGAAGGTGATGGACTCCACATCGGTGACGCTTTGTATGGATAATGATATTCCCATTCGGGTGTTTAATATTCTGGTCCCCGGAAATCTGAAGAAGATTGTACTGGGCGAAGATGTAGGGACTCTGGTGATGAGGTGAATGATGGATCATGCCATCCTGAAAGACGCCGAAAATCGCATGAAAAAGTCCGTGGAAACCTATCGTCAGGATCTCGTCAAGATCCGCACCGGAAAGGCTTCCGTTTCCCTTTTGGACGGCATTAAAGTGGAGTATTACGGCACGCAGGTGCCGCTGAATCAGGTCGCCAGTCTCTCCACACCGGAACCGCGCCTGATTGTGATCCAGCCGTGGGAGAAAAATTTGATCCCCAAAATTGAAAAAGAGATTTTAAAATCCGATCTGGGGATGAATCCGGTCAGCGACGGCACCTTCATCCGTCTTTCAGTGCCGTTATTGACGGAAGAACGGCGCAAGGAATTGGTCAAACAGGTGCGGAAGCAGGCGGAGGATGCCCGAGTCGCCATTCGCAATGTGAGGCGCGACGCCAATGAACATCTTAAAAGGGAAGAGAAAGCGGGCGCAATTTCAGAAGACGATCTGAAAAAATTCCAGACGAAGACACAAGAACTAACCGACAAATACATCCAGAACATAGAGGAAATCCTCAAGAAAAAGGAAAGCGAAATCATGGAGGTGTGACCCCTGATTCTCATTTGCTGCGAATCAAAGGCGCCTTCATAGAAATGCCAGGAGGAAGTCATGCCACATCGGATCAACGAAGAATGCATCAATTGCGGCGCGTGCGAACCGGAATGCCCGGTCAACGCCATATCGGAAGGCGAAAACATCTACGTAATAGACGAAACCGTCTGCGTGGATTGTAAAGGTCACTTCGATTCACCGCGTTGCGTTGAATACTGTCCGGTTGATTGCATTGATGAAGTATAAGCCAGCGATAAATGAAAAAGTCCGGCATTGCCGGACTTTTTCATTTCCTGACCTCGCTGCGTTAACCTTGCACGATTCCGGCGATGATCTGCGGCAGCATGTTGGCTTGAGCCAGCATGGAGACGCCGGTCTGCATCAGGATCTGGGCTTTAACGAACTTCGACATTTCTGCAGCAATATCCGCGTCTCGGATCTGGGATTCGGAAGCCGTGGCGTTCTCACGGGCGATCTGGAGCTGCATGATGGTCCCCTGCAGACGCTCCACGTACGCACCGATGCGGGTCCGTTCCGTATCCTTGGAATTGATGGCGTTGTCAATCGAACCGATGGCGTTCTGCGCGTTGGTGGTGTTCAGAACATCGGTGCCGATCAATCCCAGTGCCTGCGTCGTCATGCTGTTGAAGTTGACATAGTAATAATCTTCATCCGCCACGTTGAACGTGCCGATGTGGAACTTGATCCCGGTAGTGGAGAAACTCCCGTCAAGCAGGTTTAACCCGTTGTAATTGGTAACCTGCGCAATGCGGTTGATTTCGGAAACCAGCTGCTGGAATTCCACATTGAGCGATTGGCGGTCCGCTGCGGTCAACGCGCCGTTGGAGGCTTCGATCGCCAGCGCCCGCAAACGGGTCAGTTTCTCATCAATCACCGACAGAGCCCCTTCGGCGGTCTGCATTAGATTGATGTCGTAATTCGCGTTTCTCTCTGCTTCATCCATAGACTGGATTTGGGCGCGGAATCTTTCGGAGACGGATAAACCCGCCGGGTCATCCCAGGCGTAGTTGATGCGCATGCCCGACGATAGACGGGTCACCGCCTGATCCATCTCGTTTTGCGTGTTCCAGATGTTCCGCTGGGCAGTGAGAGCGAGAATGTTGTGGTTGATTCTCGTGCTCATCTCAATTTACCTCCCTTGCAGGTATTTTCATTCATTCATTTTCAAGCATTTGATTTCGCCAATAATTTCTTCAGCAGGTAATCGGACATCGTATCCGCCAGCTTCTCCAGATGTGCTTCCGAAGGCAAGATTGAATTTCCTTCCAGGACCGGTTCGGATTCCAGTTTTTTCCGCGCGCCTTCCAATGTGTAGCCTTCGTGGCGGACTAAATGATTGATTTTTTCGATCATCTCAATATCGGAGCGGCGGTAGCGTCGCTGATTCCCCTCGGTTCTAATCGGGTTCAGATATTCGCTGAATTCCCGTTCCCAGAAGCGTATCGTCGGCTTCGCCACACCAGTGATCGCGTTCACTTGCGCTATGGAGTACATGGGTTCATCCGATAGCTTCACTGCGCTCATGACTTTCACCTCCCTTCAGGTATCAGTCAAATGGGTTCTCAATCTTCTTATCGGCAGCCTGAAAGAATACTTTAATCATCTTCACACTTTTTTTGTGATCACGCTTCGCGTTAGCAATGTCGTATAGCAGAAATCGTTCTTCTCGAGGGGTGGATTTCGGTCGAGGCAGGATGTAAAAATCTATTGCATTGGATAAAAAATAGTATTATATTGTTAGACACTCAAGGCATATCGTAAAACATGGTCAAATTCGGCAAATCGAGATTAAAAACGCTCTTTGACAGCTTCCGGAAACAAAAAATCGCGGTAGTCGGTGATTTAATGCTCGATCGCTATATGTGGGGATCCGTGCAGCGCATATCCCCGGAAGCTCCTGTCCCGGTCGTGGAAGTCAGTTCGGAAACGACAAAATTGGGTGGAGCAGCGAATGTAGCCAATAACATCTATGCCTTGGGCGCCGAACCGATCCCCATTGGAGTCGTCGGCGCGGATTCTTACGGGGATGACCTGCGCGCCTTATTCGAATTATCCGGTTTGCGGACGGATGGGATCATCACAGATCCTTCCCGACCCACCACAATCAAGACGCGGATCATCGCTCACGATCAACACGTCGTTCGAGCCGACGTCGAATCGAAGAAAGACCTCTCAGATGAAGCCGAAAAAAAGCTGCTGGCTGTTTTGCGCAAAGTGATCTCCAATGTGAACGGCGTCATCCTCGAAGATTACAATAAAGGGGTGCTGACGTCCGAGTTGATCCGGAAAATCATCGCGCTCTGCAGTAAAAATCGCTGCTTCGTCGCTGTGGACCCTAAATTCAGAAATTTCTTTACTTATCAAGGTGTGGATTTATTTAAACCAAATATGCGGGAAACTGAGCAGGCTTTAGGAGTAAAAATCGAAACGGATGAAGAATTATCTGAATCGGTGAAGAAATTATTTTTCAGATTAAAATGCAAAGCGGTGTTGTTGACGCGCGGCGAAAAAGGGATGGCTTTGTTCACATCCGAAAATGAGGCTCCGATCTTCGTCCCGACTCGAGCGAAGAAAATACACGATGTTTCCGGAGCGGGGGATACAGTAATATCTACATTTGTTGTCGCCAGACTCGCCGGCGCATCCTTGATCGAAGCCGCCACGATGGCGAATTACGCAGCGGGCATCGTCTGCGGGGAAGTCGGCGTCGTCCCGATTGATCATCAACAGCTACTTGAAGAGCTGTTGGAAGACAGCGTGTTGTAATCGGATCCTCGCATATTTTGCCTTGGGCGATTAGCTCAGTTGGTTAGAGCGCTGGTCTCACATACCAGAGGTCACAAGTTCAAGTCTTGTATCGCCCACGATGACCTTATGAAGTCCGCAACAGCCGACAGTGCGAAGAATCCCCCTGTGTCAGCGCGCATATTGAACTGGGATGAATTGTTTTTACTGCGCGCGGAGTGGAAGCGGCGGGGCTGGAAGGTGGTCTTCACCAACGGCGTTTTTGACATCTTACATCGCGGTCATATTGAGTATCTGAAAGCCGCGCGTTCCCTGGGAGATGTGTTGGTCGTCGGCGTGAATACAGACGCATCCGTGAAGAAATTTAAGGATGATCGCAGACCCATCGTCTCGGAGAATGATCGCGCCCAGATTTTAGGCAGCCTGCGTTTCGTGGACGCAGTCACCCTGTTCGATCAACCGACTCCTTTAGAGCTGATCAGCCGATTGCAGCCTGACATTCTGGTCAAAGGATCTGATTACCAAAAAAGTGAGATTGTCGGCGCGGAGGTTGTGGAAAACGCGGGCGGGCAGGTCGTGCGCATCGAGTTGACGGCGGGAAAATCCACCAGCAATCTGATCGAGGAGATTCTGCGCCGGTACCGGTCTGCTTAACCGTTGATCCGCAGGTTGAAGATCCATGTTCGATCAACTCACGAAAAGCTTCGAGAATTTCTTCCGCAACCTGCGCGGGCAGGGGAAAATCACCGAAGAAAATATCCGGGATTCCCTGCGGGAAGTCCGCAGAATCCTTCTGGAAGCCGACGTCAACTATAAAGTCGTCAAAGATTTCATCGACGGCGTTCAGCAAAAGGCGCAAGGCCAGGAAGTCTTGCGCAGCATTACGCCGGGACAGCAGGTCATTAAAATCATATACGATGAGCTGACTCACCTTTTAGGCGAAGGCTACAGCCGCCTAGATTTGACATCCCTGCCGCCGGTTCCCGTGATGATCGTCGGCTTACAAGGCTCCGGCAAGACGACACTGACTGCAAAACTCGGCTTGCATTTGAGGCGGAAAAATCGGCACCCCTTGCTGGTGGCGGCGGATGTGTACCGCCCCGCCGCAATAGATCAATTGCAACAGTTGGGCAGACAACTGGATCTTCCTGTATGGGCACCGGGCGTGCTGGATCCTGTGGAAATCTGCCGATCGGGAATCGCCGAAGCTCGCAAGTCTGCGCGGGATGTCGTGCTCCTGGATACCGCTGGACGGCTCCACATTGATGAAAAGATGATGGAGGAACTGAAGCGGATCCGCGACGCATTGCATCCGCCGGAAATTCTGTATGTGGCGGACGGCATGGCGGGGCAAGACGCAGTCCGTGCTGCTCAAGAGTTTCAGGAACGATTGGATTTCACCGGCATCGTCTTGACGAAGCTGGACGGCGACTCAAAAGGCGGTGCGGCGCTGTCCATCCGAGCGGTAACCGGCAAGCCGATCCGTTTTATCGGAACTGGTGAGAAGCCGGACGCGCTGGAAGAGTTTTATCCCGATCGCATGGCGTCCCGAATTCTGGGTATGGGGGACGTCGTCAGCCTGGTGGAAAAAGCTCAGGAGACGGTGGATCAGGAAACCGCCGACCGCATCGCGCGCAAGATCGCCCGTCAAGAATTCACACTGGAGGATTTTTTGGATCAACTGAGGCAACTCCAGAAAATGGGACCGCTGGAGCAAATCCTCGGGATGATCCCCGGCATCGGAAAGGCGATGAAGGGGTTGACGCTGAGCGAAAAAGATTTGAAACGCACGGAAGCGATCCTCTGTTCGATGACGCGAGAAGAGCGCATCAAGCCACAAATCATCAACGGAAGCCGCAGAAAGCGGATCGCCGCCGGTTCGGGAACAAGGGTGCAAGATGTCAATCAGATCCTGAACCAATTTGAGCAATTGCGCAGTATGATGAAACAAATGGGCAAAATTAAAAATCGTTCCACTAAACTGCCCTTCTCGTTCTCGTAATTTTGATTAGCAAATCAACGATAAACAACGTAATGGAGTAATAAAGGAGGTCTTTTCGTGCCAGTAAAATTGCGCCTGATGCGAATAGGTCGCAAAGGACAACCATCCTACAGAATCGTCGCCGTAGATTCTCGGAAAAGACGCGACGGAGCTTATATCGAGAAAATCGGACACTATAATCCACTGACGAAACCGGCGGATGTGGTTATAAATGATGACCTGGCTTTGAAATGGCTGAGTCAAGGCGCCATCCCGACGGATACTGTGCGCAGCCTGCTTTCAAGGCGTGGAATTCTCCTCGCATTCGACCTGAAAAAACGCGGACTTCCGCAGGAAGAAATCAACAATAAAGTCGCGAAATTCCGCTCAGAAAAAGAAGCGTCTCTATTGGAACGCGAAAAGATGCGGGCTCCGCAAACCGCGATGGTAGAGTCGGATTCTGCTCCGTCAGAACCTGCAGCACAAGAAGAGCAGCCGACTGAAACCAGTACGCCGGAAGAGCAACCGCCTGAAGAGCCATCCTCACCGGAAGCTTCCGTATCCTGAGGTATTCTGACACCGGTCTGGATTCTCTGTAAGGGTGTTTCACCCGCAATCACGGAAACCAAGTGTTTTTTATAAATCAGAGACTAACCGGAGTCTTCTATGAAAGAATTTATTGAGTTCATTGTCAGACATTTAGTCGAAAATCCTGACAAAGTTCAGGTATTGGAAGAAAGCGGCGAAAAGGGCATTGTATTGAAACTGACGGTGGGTGAAAATGATCTGGGGCGCGTCGTCGGCAAAGACGGAAAAACCGCGAGATCCCTGCGTACCCTGCTCACCGCAGTCGCGGCTCGCCAAGGCATTCGCGCAACCCTGGAAATCATCAATGGAGTGCGGAAACCTGTCGAACAAACCTGACTCAGTCTTCGAATCCCTGATTGAGATCGCCAAAGTTGTCAAGCCTCAAGGATTAAGGGGGGAATTAAAAGTCTTGACCTATTCCAGAGATCCCGCCGACATCCGTAGATATAACTCGATTTTCCTCGGGTTTGACGGTGATCTGAAGGGTGAATTCTACATCGAGAGATGCAGGATCAATGCATCGGTGGTGATCCTGAAATTGAAAGATATCGAAAGCCGAGAACAAGCGCAGACATTGCGAAACTGCTCCATCTGGATCCATAAAAATCAATTGCCGGCTCTGCCTGTCGGCGAATATTACATCCAAGATTTGATCGGACTGCAGGTTTTCGATGAGCAAGGTACATTCTGCGGTACGATGGTGGATGTCCTCGAATTGCCCGCGAACGACGTCTATGTTATCGCGTCCGGCGGGCGCGAACTCTTAATTCCAGCGGTTTCAAAATTCGTGCAAGAAGTACGATGCGATCAACATCGCATCATCATCCGAATGCCCGATGGTCTAACGGATGAACCGGTCTGAGCATCCCTATGCGAGTGGATATCCTAACGCTTTTTCCCGGGCTGTTCGACGGTTTTTTGAAAGACGCCTTGATCAAACGGGCGCGGCAAAAGGGATTGCTGGAAGTGAATATTTATCCCTTGCGCTCTTGGGCACGCAGCCGCCATCAGCAGGTGGACGACTATCCGTTCGGCGGAGGTCCGGGAATGATCCTGAAGCCGGAACCGATTCTGGAAGCGCTGGATGATCTGAAGCGAAACCGTGCCTCGAAAGCCAAGACGATTTTTTTTACCCCCTGCGGGGAGCTTTTGACTCAAACGTTAGTTGAAGAATTCCTGGCGGAAGAAGCGCTGATCTTCGTCTGTGGAAGATATAAAGGCGTGGATCAACGCGTGTTGGACCACGGCATTGACCGACAGATCTCGATCGGCGACTATGTCCTCTCCGGCGGCGAGTTGCCTGCTATGGTCTTGCTGGAGGCGATAACGCGTTTGATTCCAGGCGTCATTCATGACCTTGAATCCGCCCAGACGGATAGCTTTCAGCAGAATTTACTGGAAGGTCCCCTGTACACTCGCCCGGATGTATATCGAGGCTGGAAGGTGCCGGATATCCTGACATCCGGAGATCATAAAAAGATCGCTGACTGGCAGAGGGAAAAGGCGTTGGAAACCACTCGCCTTCGACGTCCTGACCTATGGGAAAAATACTTGAAAAATATACCCTCATCGAATTCATAGACAAGGTTCACCATGAGAAATCTGCATTTGATGACTTCATCTCAACTGAAATCCGACATTCCGGAATTCAAAGCCGGGGATACGGTCAAAGTTCATGTGCGTGTGATCGAAGGCGATAAAGAGCGCATACAGGTATTTCAGGGGACGGTCCTGGAACGCAGCGGCGCCGGAATCAACGAGATGTTCACGGTCAGAAAAGTATCCGCCGGTGTCGGTGTGGAACGGATTTTTCCGCTCCATTCGCCGCGCATCGCTCGAATTGAGCCTGTTCGCCAGGGAAAAGTCCGTCGAGCCAAGCTGTATTATCTGAGCAATCTACAAGGGAAAGCCGCCAGAATCAAGGAGAAAACCGCGCGGTAGCAATCCTGTTACATAGATTTTAATCAGGGAAGACGGTGGAAAGCCGGCGCTGCCCCGCAACTGTAATCATCCGAGCGGATGAGAGCCAGACACCTGATTAAAATATCAAATGCCTTCGCGGGGAGGCGCCACGAATGTTCTCCTCGGTGCGCGCCGAGGAGTTTTTTTGGAGGCCTTCGCGGCTTCCTTTTTGTTTCTATCGGAGTTATGCCGTGAAATCCTTGCAGAAAACAACTCGCGCTGCGTTTTGTATTGCCCTCTGCGTCGTGCTGGGCTATCTTTTCCTGCCGATCCCCAACCTGGAGATGATCACGGCTGGGATTTTTCTGTCCGGCGTATGGATGGGACCACTCCTCGGAACCGTCATCGGTTTCAGCGCAGAAACGATTTATTCCATATCCAATCCGATGGGTTTTCCGCCCCCGCCGCTGCTGGTGGCGCAAGTATTGGCGATGGCGTTGACTGGTTTCGTCGGCGGT
>CAZUTK010000003.1:52220-79730 GCA_964623265.1 uncultured bacterium
CTGACGAACCTCAGTTTTCCGATTATGGCGGGTTTCAATTGGGAACAAATCCGCATCACACTCGCACTCGGAATTCCTTTCGCAGCGTTTCATATCGGAACGAACGTCGTCGTGTTCGCTCTGGTCGTACCGGTGATTCTTAAGCGATTCCCAATCTGGAGACATTCGTGAGATCAAATCGAACCTTCAGTCGAACCTGCGCTGTCGTATTGGTGTTTTTGCTCACTTGGCGCAGCGTGCCGTCTGCAGCGCAGAAAAAAAACGTGGAAATCCCGCAATTCAGCGAAGAAGACTCGACCGCGAGTCAATCGCGCGCCGCAGAGACCTTCGCCCCTTCCTCCAAATCTTTTTTCCCCATCGCTATCGTATTAAATGAACGCAAATTAATAGAAATGGATCATGAAGAATTCAGCGACTGGATTGCGGTGTTGCCCGGTTTTTATCCTCTGGATCGCGCGGCTCTCGGTGCCCCTGCATATGGGCAGATACGGGGTTTATCCCCCGCATATATCCGCCTTTTCTTTCGTGAAAGGATATACCAGGATTTGTTATTGGGGGCACCCGAATTGAACTGGATTCCTCCGGAGGCGTTGGCCCGAGTCGTTTACGAGCCTTTCTCTCTATCCTCTCAGGGAGCATCCATCGAAGCTGTCCTTCGAACTATGGAAGCCACGCCGCCCACCAGCCGCGTTGCAACACGGGATGGGTATTATGGCTTGGGCACCGTGGACTTCGATTTCGGGCAGAAGATCGCGCCTGAGCTCATCTTGAATGGCGGAGGACGCGTCGCTACGTACGGCGGTAGAACCAGCAACAGCGAAGGATACGGTCTGAATCTGCGCAGCGAAGTGGCGTTCGAAGCGTCGGAATTCCTCTCAGGGTGGGGTGGGGTGATGCAGAACAAGTCCAACGCGGAATTGCCGTTTACAGACGTGAGTTACAACCGCGACCGGTATGACGGCGACATCGCGCTCATCTGGAAAAGCCATTATATCGGCGTTTATGGCGTTCAGCAGCGAGCCAGCTACGGCGGCGGTGATCGAGATGGGTGGGATGAAATGGGGACTATCTATCGCAAAAAAGCGAAATGGAATGATTTAGAATTCGCACTGGATCTGAATGCCGCGATTGCCCGCTGGCGCTTGAAGGGTATGGATTGGTCTTCTACTTCATTAGGAAACGTCGACCTTGGCATTAACTGGCAAATAAAAGATGGATTAGCAGCAGACAGCCATCTCGGATTGGGGCTTTCGGATGATTTCGCACCGGAAAGGCACTTGGGATTGCGCGTGAGTCGCCGAATTCTGAAGCCTGTCGAGTTTGCGGTCGGCGTTACTCAGCATCAGAGGATGCCCTCCCGATTCGAATCCAGTGCCGATTTTGCGCCCGCAGAACATTTCCTGCCCTACGACGTCGCATTCCTGCAATTCCCCGAAGCAAACATCAAGGGGAATAGGGATCTCCGAAACGAAACCTGCACGACCGTCTTCGCCGGTCCCGCGTTGAACATGCCGGCATTGGCCGCCACATTGTCAGGTTTCTGGCTTAGACTGAAAGATCCGGTACAATGGCGGCTGGAGGATAACACCCTGCGGTCCTGGAATGCTTCAACAATGGAAATCCGCGGTTTGTTAGGATGGATATCCTTTCGCCCGAAAAGCTGGATGGAGACCGGCGTTTCCGGATCTTTCACTCAGAACGAAGGGGATGATCAACATCTGTTTCCGGAATGGATCGGACACGCTTGGATGGAATTCAATCAGCCTGCTTTTCAGAATGAATTAGTTATGCGGCTGCGCATCTGGAGCGACTACTGGGGGCGTAGAGATTTCCCAATTGCAGCGGGGTGGCGGGAAGTTGACGATCACTTCATCCTCAACGCGAGAATCAGCGCCGAACTATTGGGAGTGCATCTTTTCTGGGGAGTCAACAACATCTTTCGCGAACAGTACGAGCTCTTGCCCGGCTATCCGATGATGCACAAGGAAGAAGTCTGGGGAGTCACTTGGAACTTTCAGAATTGAATCATCCAGGGAAATGAAATCCTTTCCTTCAGCCGTTTTCCTTTTATTTTGCCTGGTATGCCCGGCGTGGACACAAGAAAGAATCAGCATCGAAGGCAGGATCATCGACGCCGAATCAGGTCTGCCCTTGCCCGCCGCTCATGCGCTGATCCTCCACACCGACCAACATGCGGAAGCGGATGCTGTCGGCCGCTTCGTGTTTTACGCGTTGAAACCGGGATCATACGACATTCAATTTTCGCATGTCGGCTATCAATCCATCACTAAGACCCATCTGGTCGTTACCGCTGAAAGTACGCTTTTTCTGGATATATCATTAACACCGATTCCGATCTCTTTACCTGCAGTCGTGGTGCGTGCTGATGTAGTGCCGACCGCCGGCAGAGAGGTAGGCGCTTATATCATTACGCAGGAGCGCCTGCGCGCCGAACAACCGAAAGATCTCGCGGATCTCCTCGAAAAATCCGGTTTCGCTTCCATAACTTCAGACGGTTCACCAGGTGGAAAGCGGACCGTTTCCCTGCGAGGCGGCACCTCGGATCAGGTTACGGTTCTCTTGAATGGTCAGCCATTGAATACGGCGTCGGATGGCGTCGCTGATCTATCTGCGGTTTCCCTCGCGGAAGTCCGTCAGGTAGAGATCTATCCGCAATCGCCCGCTGTATACGGAGCTCAGGCGATCGGCGGGGTCATCAATCTTGTAACCGTAAGCGCCGGACGGGAAGAAACCTTGCTGCAATCTAGCATCAGCGCTTATGGCGAAAAATCAGGTGGGGTTACTCTGGGACGAAAAATCGCCGGAATGGCAGTTTTAAGCCTCTTCGAACATCGCGAGTCGAACGGCGGCTATAAATACCGCGTATCTCCGGATGATGGTCTGGATGTATATACGCGGGATTACGGGAAAACATTGACGCGGGAACAAGCGGGTTACCGTCGGGATTTTTTTTCTCTGAAACTGCAACCGAAAGACAACGTAGAGATCGGATACCGCTACATCCTGCTTTATCGCCAGAATCCGGATTATCTGCCTCTGCCGGTTTTGCCGCATTCCAATCAAACGGACGACCGCAGGCACGAACTCAATCTGAATGCTCGTGGGCTGGGACATTGGTACGTGCCGACGCTACAATGCCGACTGCAGAGTTATCAGAATGCGACGACGCAGGATTACGGTTCGCAGTATCCGCTGCTGTTCAAACAAGACCGTATGCAGGGCGAAGCCTTTAACAGCGTCATATCCTGGGAAACATCGCAAAAAAATCGGCATTCCTCGAATTTTGGATTCGGCTTGGATCTCGAACGCATCCGGTCGTCCAATTGGCAAGGAAATTTCGCGCAGCGCCGACATGAATTTCTATATTTCCAATTTCAGGGAACACCCTTTCAAACTGCGCGCCTGCCTTTCGAGATCGGTTTTTACACCGGCGCCCGCGCGGATCTCTATCACGGCTATAACGCCTTCGTGCATCCGAGCATCGGC
Organism: uncultured bacterium; assembly: GCA_964623265.1. Taxonomy (GTDB): domain Bacteria; phylum Electryoneota; class B3-LCP; order B3-LCP; family B3-LCP; genus CAZUTK01. The sequence continues at coordinate 55,728 of CAZUTK010000003.1, forward strand.
ATTACATTCCGGGGTGGCGATGATCTGCGCTGGGCATTGCGCTCGGAGACCGGCAGCTACTATCACCTGCCTTCCTTTAATTCGCTCTTCTGGCAAGAAGATCTGCAAGCGCGAGGCAATCCCGACCTCAAGCCGGAGCGCAGTCTGAATCAGGAAGTTTCGGCGGAAGTGTCGTGGCAGCGTTGGAAAATCGGCACGGCGTTTTTCGACCGTCGAGTATCAGATCTGATCTACTGGCGACTCGATTTCGACAATAAATGGAAACCTCTGAATCTTTACCGCGCCTGGATCTACGGCGCGGAAACCAATTTCAGCGGCGGCTGGGGAAAAGGATTCGGATCGGGCGATATTTCCGTCTCGTATCGCTGGCTGCGGGCGATTAATCAATCCGGTGAGGCCAATACCGAAGGTAATTTCCTCCCGTATCGTCCGGAACATTCCGTCGCATTCGGCTTCAAACAGGACTTCCTGTATTTCACCGCCGATGTCGCGGCACGATGGGTCAGCCTGCGCTATACCAATGAAGCGAACACGAAATCCTTGTCGGCATATCAGGTCTGGGATCTTGGCTTGACGAGGGAATGGCTTCTCCCATCGTTCTCGACAACGGTGACCCTTCGCGCGGAAATCCGCAATGTTTTCAATGCGAACTACCGATATGTCGCGAACGCCCCTATGCCGCTTCGTGAATGGTGGATTTCCTTTCAGATCGCGCAACATCCATAATCCTCGCCTCCCCGGATTTACAACAAGGATGTTGAATGGAAAGGTTTCATTTCAGCTTGACAGGAATAGCTTGCAATGTTTATATTCATACAACTTCGATGGGAAAGAATCATATGAAAGCGCAGCGCATCATTTCGATCGCCTTGCTTCTCCTACTTGTCCTCCTTTCGAATTCCGCCCGATGCGGCATCAGCGGCAAAATCGCCGGTCAAGTTCTGGACGCGGACAATGGGGAACCGCTGCCTGCAGTGAATATCGTCCTGGACGGTTCGCGTCTGGGCGCCGCCACCGATTTAGACGGAAATTTCGCGATCATCAACGTTCCCGCGGGTTCGCACGCTCTCATCGTCAGTTGTATAGGCTATCAAGAAATTCATTATGAAGGCGTGAAGGTGAATCCTGACTTGACCACCTGGTTGGAGATCCGTTTGAAACGCGCCGTCCTGGAAGCCGCAGAAGAGGTGGTCATTCAGGTGGAACCGGAACTGCTCCGCTTCGATATGACCAACAAGATGTCCCTCCTCGAATCGCACGAAATTATGAACTTCCCTGCATTGGACCTGCAGAATGTCTTGAAATCTCAAGCGGGTTTCACGGAAGATGCGCAGGGTGAAATCCATGTGCGCGGCGGCAGAAGCCGGGAGATTCTATACATCGTGGACGGGATGCCTTTGAAAGACCCGATGACGGGGCAAGCCGCGCTCGCCGTCAATCCGGATGCAGTGCAAGAAATGGTGATCCTCTCAGGGACTTATAACGCAGAATACGGGGATGCAATGTCCGCCGTCGTCAACGTCATCACGCGTGAACCCGGACGTAAATTCAGCGCGCAGTTGGAATACATGAGTCCGTACTTGAATCCCAGCCCTTATCGCAGCAAAGACTGGGCAGGTGCGGGAACCGACGAGCGCCGTGACCCAACTACCGGTGAATCACTTTACAACGTGCCGACCGTCGCGGAACTTGTGGATCCTGCCGTTCCGCTGCAAGGATTGCTTACCGGAACCATAAGCGGACCCTTGCCGCTCAGCGATCGGTTGGGTTTCACGCTCTCAGGACGATACCGCAAGGAAGACAGTTACCTGCCTTTCGGATATGACGTCGAACATCAAGGCAGCGGAAAATTGCGTTACACCGCATCTCCCCGACTGCGTTTCACGCTGGCGGGGGACGTTTCGCGTCAGCAATATCAGAATTACAATCACAGCTGGCGTTATCTGCCGGAAGGCTATCGCAGAACGGATCGCTTCGCCGACTATATCAGTTTACAAGCAGTTCATACCCCCACCGCAAATCTATTTTACACATTGAACCTATATCACCTGCGGCAAAAAGAGAGAACAGGCGTCGGAGACAAGTCGCCGGATCAGTACCAGGAAGGCCAGAGCGACGGCGAATTCTATTTCGCCTATGACGATAATCTCTATCGCCGCTCGGGTTCGGCAACGTACGGCGCAAAGCTGGATGTTTCGATGGAAGCGGGAAAAGCCCATGCCCTTAAATTCGGTCTGGACCTTAAGCAATACCGCTTGACGGATACCACTTACGTCGAACCTTGGCTGGGCGGTCTGAATTCAGTAACCCGCTACGACCGCTGGGCGGACGAATACGCCGCCTACATTCAGGATAAAATCGAACTGCGGTATTTGGTTGTGAATCTGGGCTTGCGGCTGGACTACATCAACCCCAGAGCCGATTTTTGGTCAGATCCGAAGAATCCCAGCTCTGGATTAAGCTCCGTGGATCCCCATTACCAGCTGTCACCGCGCATCGGACTGGCGCATCCAGTCACCTCCACGACGATGCTGCATTTTGCATATGGTCATTTTTTTCAGAAGCCTAACTTCCGCGAAGTGTACTACAATTCGCAGTACTGGACAGATCCGGATCTTATGCTCGCGCTGGACTATCCCCTGGTCGGAAATCCCCGCGTAAAACCGCAGAAGACCATCGCATATGAAGCAGGCGTCAAGCAGCTGCTGAGCGAGGATCTGACATTGGACGTGAATTTATGGTACAAAGACGTCACCGATCTGTTGGCCACCACTGAAGTGCGGTCGTATCCTTACCACTACATCGTCTATGATAATGCGGATTACGCTTCCATCCGCGGAATAGATCTGACGCTGCACCGGCGCTTCCGCAACGGCTTTTCCGCCAATCTGAACTACGCCTTTTCCGTCGCCACCGGCAATCGCTCCGATCCCACCGCAGGATACTGGGACGCCTACACTCAGGAAAATCCGCCTAATCGCGAGACCTATCTCGATTTCGATCGGCGGCATGACCTTGCACTCAATCTGGACTTTTTCATCGGGGAAGAGAGAGGGCCTCGTCTGTTCGGTGCGCAGATTCTGGAAAACGCGGGCTTGAACGTCCTCTTCAGCGCCTCATCCGGGATGCCTTACACCCCTTTCGTTGGTCCCACTGTGGATGTCGAAGAAAATTCGGCGCGGATGGGTTGGACGACGTCGCTGGATGCGGAACTGCGCAAAGCCGTTAAATATCAGCGGATTTCCGCAACTTTCATCCTGCAGGTGCAGAATCTCTTCGACGCTAAGAACGATCTTCAGGTTTGGCCCCGCACTGGGAAACCCTGGGACGACGGCTGGGAAGGCTTGTTTGCCTCTTACGATTCGGCTCATGATCCTTCGCATATCGGTCCACCCAGGTTGATCCGCGCAGGCGTGCGGTTTGAATACTAAAGCGAGCGGGAAAGATATATGATCGGAATTAAAAGCTGGAGCCTAATCATCACAGCCTGTAGTCTGCTCCAGACATCCCTGCTTGTCAGTGAACCGAAGGCTGAAACGCCGGATTGCTCCACCTGCCATCTGGATGGCTTTAAGAATGCTCTGCCTCCGATCCGCAATATCCAGGCGGAAGGAGACCGAGGCTATGGCGTAATGGACAAGGGATCCGTGGCGAATATCACTGGCAATTTCGGAGTTCTATCCAGTTACCACGTCTTCTTCCAATATGCTATGCATTGGCCTTCCTGGGCGGATGAAACTCACCAGTATTGCTTCGGATTGGGTCCGATCGCAGCGGTGCAGGACAACGTCGTCGAATCCATTACGCAATTCGCCGGCGTGGATTGGGAAGCCGTAGACGGCGGCTTCGGGACGCAGTTCTCAGGAGATGTGCGCGCGGCTTCCGACGAAACGCCGTTCCTCGCTTCTTCGGATATTCGGGACACCTGGCCGCGAATCGGCGGCGAACGCGTTTGGCCCGGATTGTTCCGGCTCAATTTGAGCACACCCGATCCATACGATCAAGTTGAAGGAGAATTTGCCAGCGACCGCGACATTTTCGGAGTGTATGACGATGGCGACAATCTGGTGCAGCCTTTAGGCATTGAAGTCACCCAGATGTCTTACAGCTACAATCGTTCTTATGCGGAAGATTTCGTTTTCTTCGACTTGTATTTCAAGAATGCGAGCTCGACGTTGTATGACTCCATCTATATCGGCCACTATGGAGACTTCCGCGTGGATTACGACAACCGGGATCTCATAAAATTCGTGGACAGCGACAACGACGGTGTGCGCGATTTTCTGTACTACTGGGACGTGAACGGTGAGATTACTGAGCCCTGGGTGGTCATGGGTATGGTTGGTGTGGCGCTGTTGCATACTCCTGAAGATCTCGGCGCCACGGATTTTCATTACTTCCATCACGAGGTCCGCCCGGGGAATGATGCCGGACTCTGGCCGCTCATAAGCAGCCAACCGGAACTGATCCAGCAGCGCGGGCTGAACCCATCGGACTTCTTTCACGGGCAGGATCCCCGTTTCGATGACCCGGAAAACGTCTCGGCATACTATCCTGAAGGTGCCCCGCTGGATTACTTTCTGATGACAAAAATATTCGATTTCGCTCCGGGGGATAGCGTCAGATTGTCGCTGGCGGTCGTGATGGGGAGCAATGAGGAGGATCTTTTCTCGAACCTCGCTATGGCACAGCAGATGGCACAGCTCGGATTTCAGGGATCCGGACCGCCGGCGCCGCCGCAGGTTTCTGCCAAGCCGGGAGATCACAAGGTGACCCTCTACTGGGGTCAAGAACCATCTGAAAGTTCGGTGGATGTGATCACGGGGGAGCAGGACTTCGAAGGGTACAAGATCTACCGCAGTCAAGATCAGGGACTGAGCTGGGGGACGGAAGTCCGGGACTACAATGGAATCCTGCGCGGATATATCCCCCTCGCCATCCTCGATCGGAAAAACGGCATAAAAGGAATGGATCCGGCTGCGCCCTGGCAGAGTCTAGGAAATGATTCCGGCTTGCAATACAGCTTCAAGGACAGCGGACTGGTGAATGGAATCGAATACTGGTACGCCGTCTGCGCTTATGACCGCGGCTTGCAGGACACCACCATTGTAGTGGACACGCTGACAGGAGAATCTCACGTGATCCTGCATTTCGATCCCAGCTTGCAGAACGGCTTCGGCAGACCCGAAGTTTCGACGCACATTATAGCCGTAACACCCGGAGTCACTCCGCAGAGTTACAATCCCTTGCCCGGCGGAGTGATCTTAGATCCGGTATTCGGTGTGATTTCAGAGGGGTATATTGCGCCTTCCGGACCGTTGACACTGGGAACCGCTTATGTGGAAGTGATCTATCCGGATTCCATCACAGGGCACGACTATACGATCGCAATCAATGATTCGCTGCCTCATCCCGATTCTTCGATGATCATTCAGGGACAGGATACCATTTGGAACTATTTTACCTCTTATTGGGATTCCACCAGCTACAGCGTCATAGACCTCACCACGAACACCCCCGTAGTGGAATATCAGCCCTTTTATCTGGAGAACGAATTGGGTTTCCCCCTCGTGGAAAAGCCGATTGTGGACGGACTGCGGTTCACAGTGACGGACGGTTCTGTCTGGTTCGGCTGGACGCTTTTCCACGAAGATTCCTGCACGTTTGATTGGTGGCGGGAAAAACGCACTTCTCCGGTGGGCGAAGCGACGCTGATCGGGACGGCTTCCTTCCGATTGACGGTTGATTATCAGGCGCAGACCATGGATTCCGTGGCGGATGAGTTCGGCGGCTTCTATCCGCCCATCAATGTCCCCTTCACCGTGGAGATGATTTCGGATACCGCAAATCCGATTGATGTGAGCAATCTCTGCTGGATCATAGATTACGAAACCGGCGTTTTAGGCGGCACCGTGCCCTTCCCCCCCAATACGTTTTTCAGTCCGGCGGGGTGGGATTTAGTCCCGGGCGGAGCCGGTTATAATCCCCATCCCAACGGCTTGGGTACATTTGGAAATTCTTATCCGGATGAAATATCCTTTCGATACTATTCACCGGAAGGCGATACCTCCATCGTCAACATCCGCACGCAGAATCTGCCCGATTCACTGGGGGGGATCGCTCCCAACCAGGGCGATCAGTTCACCATCTTAAACGCACGGTTAACTTCGAAGAACCGTTTCGACTTCTCGACATCGGCTCCCTCTTACACCATCAACCTGCAGGATGTGGATCTGTCCAAGATTAGAGTCGTGCCCAATCCCTATATTGTCACGGCGGGTTGGGAAACCGGATCGGATGACCACAGGGTGCAGTTCATCCACTTGCCGCCGAGCTGTACCATCGAAATCTACACGGTATCCGGGTCTCTCGTGAAAACACTGCATCATCAATCGGACACAGAAGGTTATCTCTTCTGGGATTTACGCAACGAATCGAAGCAGGATATCGCTTTCGGTCTTTATGTTTATCATGTGAAGACCCCGGAAGGAAAAGAACACGTCAACCGTTTCGTGGTGATCCGCTGAGGTTGAAAATGCTTGAACGATATAAAAAATGGATTTTTCTCTCGGCGCCGATATTATTCCTGCTTTTGCTCAACCTGACAGCGAATGCCTTCACGAAGAAGGGCACGACAGCAGCGGATTTTCTCAAGATCGGGGTCGGAGCTCGCTCGGTGGCGATGGGTGGCGCGGTAGCGGGAAGTCCGGAAGGGCTGGATGCTATTTATTGGAATCCTGCGGGATTGGCGGGTTCGGACAAGAGACTGTTCGGCGGAACGCATGCTTCCTGGATCGCCTCTATCTCGCATGATTTCCTCGCTGTCTCTGCGCCGATCCACCGCACGATAACCATAGGGGCATTCGCCGTTTCGCTGGGAACCGACGAGATGGAACAGACCACAATCCTGGAACCGGAAGGCACCGGAATCTATTTCGATTACAGCGAGTTGGCATTGGGCGCCGGTTTGGGCGCACAACTAACAGACAGATTCAGGATCGGCGGCGTGGCGAAAGTGATCCACACCCGCGCTTTCAATGAACAGGCGACAGCGTTTGCCATAGATGTAGGCACGCATCTGGTTACTACGCTGCACGGTTTATCCATTGGGATGGCGGTAGCGAATTTCGGCAGCAACATGAAGCTGGATGGCAGCGATCTGATTGTGGAAGGTGATTCGGAACCCGGCTTAAGCGGAAATGAAAAGCGGGAAGCCCGGCTGGAGACGAGTGAATATCCCCTGCCACTTACCTTTCGCCTCGGTCTGGCGATGAATCTCCTCGGCGTTGACCCGGCCGTATGGCTTTCGCAAGATCATTGTATCACGATCGCTCTCGCCGGGGATCATTTTGCCGAAAACGTCGAACAGCTGCATGCGGGCTTAGAATACAGCTTTCGGAAGTTCTTCTTTCTAAGAGGTGGTTACACCTTCGGGGATGATTCCAAAACTTGGGCGGCGGGCGCCGGACTGGCTTTTTCCGCGGGCGATGTTGGTGTTCACGCGGATTTCGCTTACGAAAGTATGGGAGTCTTCGATCTCGTTCCGCGCATCGGTCTTGCGCTTGAATTCTGACCCAAAAGAGATAAAAAAAGCGATCCCTCATGGATCGCTTTTTTATTCGGAGGAGATTCCTAACGGAAAAGAGCCTTGATAGAACCCCAAGTCTGTTGGATGCCGGAAAAATCCAGTGTTACAGATTGCACTGCGCTCAAGCTGGACGATCCATCGGTCATTACAGTGCGGATCCGGTAATAATAGGTACGGCTGCTCTTGTAAATGTCATGATCTTCATACCGATATGCTGAATTGTTCCCTTGCGGCGTTACATCCGCTATTGCGCTGAATGCCAGGCCGTCGAGGCTTCGTTCGATCCGGAAGGTGGATAGTCCTGATTCGTTGGCGGAAGTCCACTCCAGCACCGCGTAGTCGTTGTTCTCCGCATGAGCGGTGAAGTTGACAATAATTCCCTGCGCGCGGAGGGATGACGCGGTCAGCAGCGCCAAAATGCCGGCAATGGCAACATTTCTGACTTTGATCATGACAAATCCCTCTAAACTATTGTTAAGGTAATCATCTTAAATCATTGAGTCAAGAAAAATTCGCACTTCTTTCAATGGCAAAATTCGATCGGGAGTTTCGCTTAAAATCAATATCTACGGTTTGACTTGCTTTAGAAATTCCCGATACGTCACTTCGTGAGCTGGATCAATCAGCGCCAATTCCTGCAGCTGATCCGCCAGTTCAAGAACGGACAGCATCCGCGCCAGATCCAGATGGCGGAGTTCGAAGAAACGCTGTGTACGCGCATCTTCGGGATTCAGACTTTTTGATTTCAGAATGATGACGCGCAGATACTGTCCGGCGGTCTTGCGATCATCCACGCGGAGGCGATTCGCGGCCTGCGCATAATAATACTCCAATTCCCGCAACGGCTGCTGGCTTTCTGATTGCAAGAGCTCTATCTCCGCCAGCCTTTCCTTCCAGCCGTAGGGAAAAAATTCGCTGAATTTAGCCAGTTGAGCGACTTGAAATGCCTTCTGGTAATACGGCGATCCCCCCAGCCGCGCCGTCTTATCAAATTCCTGTCCGAAAAGAATGTAGATGTAGAAATCCAGCACGCTGGTCAACGAATTGAATTGTTCGATATGGGCTAACTGCGATCCCTGCTGATAGGCGAATTTCCATCGCTTATCGGACTGCTGGAAATCGCCCTTGTTGCTCAGAACCAGCCTCGCATCGTAGCGATCCTCGAAGCTGGTCGGTTCAGCTCTTTCGAAATAGATATCCACCTGCAGCGGAATTTCATATCGGCTGTTGAGATTTTCGATCCAGGCGTAGTCGTTGATGTAACGGGTGATCTGATCCTGAAGATTCGTCAGCTTTTCTCTGGCTTCCTGGATCAATTTCTCCGTGTTGATGGTGACTTCCGCCTTGAGAATCTGCGCTTCGGCGCTCGAAAGCGTCACCGCCATCAGCACAGTGATAATGCAAAAATGAAAAGAGAGTTGCTTCTTCATTCTGGATCGCGTAAATTGCACTCTGTAAAAATATGAAGCGAATCGTCTATGCACAAGCGCATTTTTTTGCAATTTCTCTTATTTAATCTCAGTACCATTCCGAATGTTCCCGCCGATGCGTTTGCCGCCTTCGATACACCGGAATCGGATCCGATTCTATTTGCCACCGCAGGTCAAATCTCTTTTCCGGATTTCGGCGTTACTGCTGATTCAGAAAAGGTGAATCCGTTCTTCTCGGCAGGTTTCGCGCAGCTCTATGGAATGCCCGAGATCAAGCCCTTTTCGCTACGCGCCGGCGTGAATATATGGGGTGGGAGAGGACAGGTAAAAGCGAACGGCTTGTCCAGTGGTGCGTATCGCGAGATAAGATCCTCGCTTGGTTATGGTAAATCCTTCTTGAATTCCTTATGGAGTGAACTCGAATTTGAAGCTCTCGAAGTCGCAATCGAAGATTATGGGAATGCTTGGTCCCAACAGTTGAATGCGCGCGTCTACTGGGTAGCTGCAGAAGATATTGCCGTCGCCTTCACCTGGATCAACTTGACTCAATCCCGTTTAGGGACAGGACATTATCCCCTGCCGCAGCGGATCGCAGCAGGCGCTTCTTTCAAGCCGATCGAATCTCTTCAGCTCCTCATCGAAATCGAACAGGATCCGCGCTATTCTCCTTCATCCCGCATAGCGGTGGCGTATGCGCCCTTGAATCATATCGCCTTCCTCGCGGGATTTCAGAACGACCCGAATCTCCTCTCCGCGGGGATTTCCGGGACGATTCATCATTTTCAGGCTACCCTCGCGTTCCAATACCATCCCGACCTCGGATATTCCCAATGCTTCGGCATCCGCGCCGGATTCTGACGATCATCGTTCTCTTCACAATGCTTCGCTTTCCAGTGTTTCCGCATTCGGCGCTGGCGCAGGCAGAAGAATCCATCGCTCCCTGGAGAATGACCGAACTGGATCAACTGGATTTCCCGGCTTCGAGCGAACAGGATTTTCCTCTGCCGTGGTCTGCAATCAGGGACTCAGCTTCTTCAGCGCTCTATTCATTTCAGTTCGCGAGCAAACTTCAGTACTCAGCTCCAAGAGCGCAAGATGCCGCCGTCAGCCCTTACAGGCAGGGAATGCGCGGAACCCTGACTCGATCCCGGCAGTTATCTGTCGGCGTTGCACTGGAAAAGGATCCCGGGGAAAAACAGTTTTGGGATTATGCCTCTATCGCGGTTTCCGCTGAATTACCACGAAATAAAATTCATCTCATCCTCGGGGATCATCGCATACATTACGGCAGCGGACTGGTTATTCGCACGGCTCGAAACTACGGACTGCCGTATAGCGCTGACGCAATCCTGTTTCCAGAAAGAAAAGGAATACAGGCGTACAGCGGATGGGATGAAAATATCTCTTTACGCGGTGCCGCTCTGAAGGGAAAATATCACGCATTCGACATATCCATCTGGGGATCCCGCAGATCCCGCGACGCGCAGCTTGATTCAGCCGGAAACGTCGCCTTCTTCTCCAACTCCGGTTTGCATCGCACAGATGCCGAAATTTCTCGCCGGAATGCATGCCTTGAAGAGGTTGCCGGCTCGCAAGTGGGTTTGAATCTTTTCTCTGGAAGCTTGCGGCTGGGAGCTGTTGCGTATCGTATCCGTTGGAATCACCCCATCCTGAAAGGGGGCTCTACTTTAACCAATGCGATGGTCGGCGGGGCACAAGCGGATTTCAAGTGGGAACCCGTGGACTTATCCTTAGAAGCCGCGTGCGATGATGCATCGCATCCGGCGTTGATCAGCGCGTTGCGAATCCATACAGCGTTGACGCGATCCCTCCTCGCGGTGTATTATGTAGACCCTGAATATTTTTCGCCTCTTTCGGCAAGCTTGGATTTTGATCTTGGTAAGACCGCGAACCGGCAAGGTGCTTATGCGAGTCTGGCTTTTCCGCGTCTGTTTCTAAACCCCTTTGGTTTTTGCCATGTCTATTCATTTCCGCGCCGGTCGCCGAACACATCCCGGGGCGGGCAGGATCTCCAGCTTCAAATCAATCAGATGGTCCGTCGGCCGGTCTCTGTCACTGCTTCTTCGCGCTGGGTTCAAGAAGATGAAGCGGAAACCGGTTTGAAGACGAATCGCTGGTTCGGCACGGGGATAATTCAAGTCAAGCCCGATGCCGCAACGAATCTACAGACCGAAATTCGGCTGTGCCGTTCACCGGCAACGAATGCAGTCGGCAGAATGCTGCGTTTTCAATTCGAACATTTCCGCCGCTTCCATGCAGGATTGATCTGGCGAAGCAATTTATCAGCAGGAATATACAAAGCTGAAAGTCCGCTCGTAAAACTATACTGGTACGATGTAGATTGGAGTGGAAATATTTTCTTGCGTCAATTGCAGGAAAGCGGCGGCATCTGGCAGCTGGAAATGGCGGCATATTACCCATCATTCGGAAAATTCGGCTGGTCTTTTTATTGGGATGTGCCGGCTGAAACCGTGGATCTGGCTTCTTACTATTCCATTTATGTGAATTACCAATTTCCCTGATCGCATATATCGCCTTGGATATTGCTTCAACCATATTAAATATCCACTTTTTCATTGATTTTCGGTTCTGAATTGTTTATGTTCTTGTATTCGTGAAATGGAATTCGTAAGAGGAAACCGATGCCGGACGCGCCTGCCAAACCTATTATACTGCTCGCAGACGATGACGAAGTCATCCGCAATATGGGTCGCGATATTCTGCATATTTTAGGCTATAATGTAATTCTGGCGAATGACGGAGAAGATACAATTCAAACTTACGCGCAGCATAGAAACGAAATCGCTGTAATCATCCTCGATTGGCATATGCCCGGCTTGTCAGGGATGGAGATTTTACAGAAATTGTGGAGCATTGATAACGATGTGAAAGTCGTCGTCGCAACTGGGTTGGGAATGCCCCGTGAGATGGAATCGGAGAAGATCTCCAGCCATAAGGTTTCACTTTTACAAAAACCCTACCTCGTCAAAGACCTGCAAAACGAACTGGCTCGGCTCCTGAATCAATAAGACAGAGATTTGCTTTTTCCATGACCGCCAGTATTTTCACCTCGACTGATTTGAAACTCCAGACTATCCTGAAGCTTCCGACAGGTCTGATAAAGTTCACCGGTATGCTTCTCATCATATGTTTTATGGTCTCCCCGGCGATATGCAAAGAACCCGATGCGGCTTTTCAAAACTTGATGCAGCGCTTGATCCGAGACGGATTGGATTCCGCTCGGATTCAAGCGTATTTCGAAGACGAACGTCTCGAATTTCTCCCGGATTTGATCCGGTTGAACTTAGTGCAGCGCGAAACGCCCGATGTTTATAGCAAATTCCTGACGCGAAACGAGATTCAGGACGGATATCGTTTTCTTCAAATACATCGCGATGAAATCGTCCGCGCATCGAAGAATTCCACGATTCCGCCGGAATTTTTCGTAGCGATTCTAAAAATTGAATCTAATCTTGGTCGAGATTCCGGCAAATACTCGATTCTCTCTGCCTTTGCCACCATCGCGTTGCTGGCGGATTCCCTCCATTGGGTCTTGCGCTATGATACCAGCGGCGGACGGGACTTAGACCGGCTCCAGAAGAGAGCCGTGAGACGATCAGAATGGGCTTATAAGGAGTTAAAGGATTTTCTCGCGGTCTGCGAACAGGATGGATGGGATCCGCTGAATGTGCGCGGATCCTGGGCGGGAGCTTTCGGCTGGGCGCAATTTCTGCCGTCAAGCCATCTTCGATTCGCCGATGACGGTGACGGAGATGGAAAGATTGACCCATATAGTTTAAAGGATGCCGTCGCCGGCATCAGCCGGTACTTAAATGCTGCCGGGTGGGGCAGAAGTGATTCATCGAAACGGAACGCCTTATTGCAGTATAATCCTAGTAGCGCGTATGCGGATTGCATCTTGGAATACGCGCGACGATTGCAGGCTCTGCAGAATGCTCAGGCGATTCCGGAAACGATGGAGTAAATAAAACAAATGAGACGCAGAATTCTCTACTTACCGTTGATTGCCCTGTCTCTACTCACATTGCTTCGCGATTCGTCCGCCGATGATCGCATCAAGTTGCGGTTTCCTGAAAAAGATCTCCCGGATGCCGAAGTGGAAGTCCGCCAGAGCGGCGAAATGCTTTATCTCGATCTGGAAGGGTTCTCTAAAGCACTGAATCTTCGTAGTTTTCAAAATCCCGAACGTCGCAAATTCCAATTCAACATCGCTTCGATTCCGCTGAAATGGACGGCGAACAATGCTTTTGTCGTCATTGCGGATGAAGTCATGCAGTTACCGTCGGAAGTCCTCTATCAAGATGGGAAATACTGGGCGCCGTTCGATGCTTTTCTGGAAATATTACGCGCGAATTACCCGGGAGAAATTCAGTACAACCGTTACAACTGGACGCTTGAAATCACTTCTTCCAGCAAAACCGTTTTCGCCGTCCGCTACGACGTGAAGGACAACGGCACGCTGGTGCGGATTTACTGCACTCGAAAGCTGAATATTTCCCAGCCCGCATACCGACATAATGCTGTCAGCATTACCTTGATGAATGCCGACGTGGATCGCAGCGCTCTCCTGCGGGCGCCTCCAACTGGTGTCGTTGAAAAATTGCTGATCGAAGAACATGCGCAATCCACTCAGCTCACCTTCCAAGTCAATGCTCCAATTCTCGAACATTCTCTCACCCAGGATGAAGGGACTCATCAAATTCTGCTTACCCTGGTAACGAGCACTGAGATTCCGCAGGTTTTTTCTCCGTCGGCATATAATGCCGAAAATCTCGAATTGGACGTTCTGGATCAGGCGCTGAAGCGAGAACAGGAGAAATGGAAAGTTGATTGTGTGGTGATTGACCCGGGTCATGGAGGAAAAGATCCCGGGGCCATCAGTCCGACGGGTTTGCAGGAAAAGGAAATCACGCTCGACATCGCCCTGCGCCTGAAACAACTCATTGAGAAGAATACCAACCTGAAAGTCATCCTGACGCGGCGGGACGACAGCTTCATCGGTTTGAACGATCGCACGCGGTTGGCGAATCAGAAGCAGGGGAAGCTATTTATCTCCATCCACTGCAACGCGGTAAAATCCGGTAATGCAGGCGGATTCGAAACTTATTTCCTTCGTCCGGCGCGAAATCAAAAAGCGATGGAAGTGGCTTTGCGCGAAAACTCGGTGATCAAATACGAGGATTCCAACACCCAATATCAGGATTTGACGGAAGAAAATTACATCCTTCTGGCGATGGCGCAGAGCGAATTCGTGCGTGAAAGCGAAACGTTGGCAGGAATCGTTCAAACGAAATTGCGGGCGAATACCGGCTTAAAGGACCGAGGTGTGGATCAGGCGGGCTTCTATGTCCTCGTAGGTGCGTCCATGCCGGCGATTCTGGTGGAAACCGCCTTTCTTACCAATAAAAACGAAGAAAAAATGTTGCGCACGAAGAAATTTCGACAGCAGGTCGCGCAGGCTTTGTATGAAAGCACCATCGAATTCATGAAGAGAACAGAGCAGCAAAATGATAAAGTTTCCATTCATCCCTGACAGGAACTTTTCCCCCATCGGAGTGTTAGATACAAGCATTGAGTGAAGACTTCCCCATGATTCCCCCCTGACGGATGAATTCCAAAAATCCGGATACAAAAATCGAATTGCAGCCGATCGGGATATTTGATTCAGGGATCGGCGGACTGACCGTCGCACGGCGGATCATGCGTCTTCTGCCTGGAGAGTCCATCGTCTATTTCGGCGACACTGCCCGCGTGCCATACGGCACCAAGTCAGATCGCATCGTGCGCGCATTCGCATGGGAAGACAGCCTTTTCCTCCTGAATCACAAAGTAAAGATGATCGTCGTCGCTTGCAACACAGTCTCGGCTGTGGCGCTCGATGAGCTCGATCGGTATCTGAACATTCCTGTGATCGGCGTCATCCAGCCTGGAGCGGAAGCTGCCGTGAAAGCCACACGAACCGGCCGGATCGGAGTGATCGGAACGCAGGCGACAGTGGATTCTCACGCCTATGAACGTGCCATCCAGAAGATCCGCCCGGATATCGTGGTAGCTTCGACCGCCTGTCCGCTCTTCGTCCCGCTCGTGGAAGAAGGATGGACCGAAGGGGAAGTTCCTGAACTGATCGCCCGACGCTATCTGATACCGCTGATGGATGCCGGCATAGATACCTTAATCCTGGGTTGCACTCATTACCCTCTTTTAAAAGCGATGCTCATGAAAGTACTGGGAAAAGACGTCGTACTAATTGATTCTGCTGAAGCTATTGCTTTGCAAGTTCAATTAATACTTGAGAACATGAGCGCGTTAAATCCATCCAAACACGGTGATCGCCGATTTTTCGTGAGCGATTTGCCGCGCCGCTTCGAAGAATTGGGAAAACGCTTCTTAGGGGAACCCGTCAATAGCATCACCGTTGCCGAACCCTGGAAGCATTTCAACCTATCTTCCATTCCCGTCCAACCGTGAAAAAAAGCCTTACTTGGCAGGATTTCTTTTCTCTGCAGCGCTTCGGGATTACGGCGGATTTGCGCAATATACGACTCTTCTGCGAGAAGTTGGGACATCCGGAAACGAAATTCCCAAGCGTGCACATCGGCGGAACCAATGGCAAGGGCAGCGTCTCCGCGACTCTGGATTCGATCCTACGCGCCGGCGGTCTCAAAGTGGGATTGTACACCTCGCCCCATATTCTGCGGTTTGAAGAACGCATCTGCATCAATGGGGCTCCGATTTCGGAAGAAGCCGTTTTTCAGTTTCTTCACGAGTATTGGGAATTTATTCAGAAAGAGCGCTGCACTTTTTTTGAGACGGCTACAGCAATGGCGCTGGACGCTTTTCGCGATGCCGAAGTGGACATCGCAGTCATCGAAGTCGGCTTGGGCGGCACCCACGATGCCACCCGTGTCGTAAAATCCATCCTTTCGGTGATTACCCGCATAGACTTCGATCATACGGATCGGCTGGGTAACACTCTGAAGGAAATCGCAGGCGACAAGGCGGGAATCTTCGTGAAAGATAAACCAGCCCTAAGCGGCGACCAACTCCCCGAAGTTCTCGACGTATTACGCAACGAAGCGCGGCGGATCCAATCCCCTTTTTTCCATTCCGACGATCTCGTCACGTTGTCTTCCGTACAACTTTCACCGCAAGAAATCACCGGCGACGCCAGGCTGCTTTGCAACGAAGCAGAAATTCAATTGAATAATTTCCACTTTCCTTTAAGCGGCCACTTTCAGATTGAAAACCTGAAAACGGCGTTAGCGGCAAGTGGCATCTTGTCTGGTTTGCTGACCGCCGTCAACGAAAAGAGCATCGCGTCGGGAATCGAATCGGTATCTTGGAGAGGACGGCTTCAGATTCTGCGGGAAAAGCCGTATTTAATCGCGGACGTGGGTCACAATCCCGGCGCTGTGAAAAATGCATTGTATAGCCTGCGCAACATCTGGAATCCCCGGAAAATCATCGCCATCTTCAGCGCATTGCGCGATAAAGATATTGGCGCAATGCTGAAGCACTTGCAGGAAAGTGCGGACGAAATTCTGCTCGTACCGCTGAGCTGCGAACGTGGATTAAATCTTGGGGAATTGTCCGCCATCGCGAATGATGCCGGTCTTTTCTGCGGTAAAGAGAAAACCGTATCAGCGGCGCTAAAAACTGCATTTAGTCTGGCTGGACAGGAAGATTTGATTCTGGTGATTGGATCTCACTATCTGGTTGGAGAACTTCTAAAAATTGGAAAATTTTCTTGACTCTGACTTTTTCTACGCCTATATTGACTGGAAAAAAACAGGCGATCTTTCCTAGAACCCCCCCGGCTGAGAACTGACGTCCAACCAGAGTGATAAACCCACTGGGTATATTCTCCCGCGGATCGATAATCCGTATTTAATTTAATTGATTGAGAATGGAATTTTGCCCTTTCTTGAATTTCCGAAATTCTCTCCGGAAAAACATACCGCGCCGTTTCTAGACTGATGGAGCAAAAATGGATCTCGTTGAACTGAAAGCAATGAAAATCTCTGAACTGAACAAACTGGCGAAGGAACTCGAAATTGAAGACTATTCGGGGATGCCGCGTCAGGATCTGATTTTTAAAATTCTCGAAAAACAGACCGAAAAGGACGGTCTGATTTTCGCTCAGGGTGTGCTCGAGATCCTGCCGGATGGCTACGGCTTCTTGCGTTCAGCGGCTTCCAATTACCTTCCCGGACCGGATGATATTTACGTCTCGCCTTCTCAAATCAAGCGGTTCGGCTTGCGCAAGGGGATGACGATCTCCGGTCAGATCCGCCACCCGAAGGACAACGAACGCTTCTTCGCATTGCTGAAAGTCGAAGCGGTCAATTTCGAGAGCCCGGAAGAGACACGGGAGAAGATCTTATTCGATAACCTAACCCCTCTGTATCCGCAAGAAAAGTTCAAGCTGGAAACCGACCCCAAAGATTACTCCACCCGCATCATGGACATCTTCACACCTTTGGGGAAGGGACAGCGCGGTCTGATCGTGGCTCCGCCGCGGACGGGCAAGACGATCCTGCTGCAAAAAATCGCCAACTCCATCGCCAAGAATCACCCTGAAGTAACTTTGATCGTGCTGCTGATTGACGAAAGACCCGAGGAAGTAACAGATATGGAGAGGACGGTGGATGGCGAAGTCGTCAGCTCCACCTTCGATGAAAAACCCGAACGGCACATTCAGGTCGCCAGCATGGTCATCGAAAAAGCCAAGCGCTTGGTTGAATACAAACACGATGTAGTTATTCTGTTGGACAGCATCACAAGGTTGGCGCGCGCGCATAACGCTGTCAGCCCGCACTCAGGCCGCATCCTCTCCGGCGGAATGGACGCAACCGCACTCTACGAACCGAAACGCTTTTTCGGCGCGGCAAGAAACATCGAGGAGGGCGGCTCACTGACAATCATCGCCACCGCTTTGATTGAGACCGGCAGCCGAATGGATGAGGTGATTTTCGAGGAATTCAAAGGCACTGGGAATATGGAGCTGGTGCTGGATCGAAGACTGGCGGATATCCGGCTCTTCCCGGCGATAGACATCAACCGATCGGGAACGAGAAAAGAGGAATTGCTCCTGAAAGAGGACGTTCTGAACAAGGTCTGGATACTGCGCAATCTCTTGGCGGATTCCAATCCGATCGAAACAATGCGGTTTATTCTGGAAAAGATGAGAGGCACGAAGACGAATCAAGAATTCTTCGATATTATGAAGAACGGCGGATGATCTTCGCAATCAACCGCTGGCAAGTGCCGCTTCCTGAGCCTGTGCCGCCTGCCGATTGAAGAGCACCTTCTGCAGCTGCTCGCGCAAAAGATCCCCGGTCAAGTCCCGACCTAAAAACCTACCTCGGTGTGCCAGGGAAATCTTTCCCGTCTCTTCGGATACGACGACGACCACCGCATCCGATTCCTCTGTGACGCCAAGGGCGGAACGGTGCCGCGTACCCAGAGCCGGATCTATGTTCGGATTCTCGGAAAGCGGCAGCATGCATTTCGCCGCTTCGAGAATATCGCCTTTAATAATGACAGCCCCATCATGAAGCGGCGTTCGAGGAAAGAAGATGGAAACGATTAATTCCGCAGTAACATCCGCACGGATAGGAACACCGGTTTCGATGATGCCTCGAATGCCGATCTCCCCCTGAAGAACGATCAACCCCCCATAGCGCCTCTGCGATAGAGCTTCCGCCGCTTTCACGACTTCATCCAGCGTGGACTTGCCTTTTTCCCGCACCAAAGCACGCATAAGTTTGGTCTGACCCAGCTGAATCAATAACCGGCGCAACTCCGGCTGGAAAATGATCACAAAAGCGATTACCCAAACAGTCGTCACGGACTGCATCAACCAGGACATCCCGGGCATGCCGAACAACTGCACCAAAAAAGACGCCACGAAAATGAGAATCAATCCGGCGAACATTTGCGATGCGCGAGTCCCGCGCATAATCTCATATAAACGATAAAAGACGATATAGACCGCGATGATATCCAGAATGTCAATCACCGAAAAACGCAGAAATCCGATGCGGAACAACTCCATCTTGATCACCTTATGTCATTCATGCTGACTTTCTCGGGAATGGATAGCAATATTCGGGCTCGCTCGAGTATAGATCGTCTGAATGTCCGCTTCGCAAGCGTTCTGCGGCAAGCCGCGCCGTGATGACCGCCAAGGGGAGGCGTTCTGCGTCTTCAGGCAGAGGAATTATGCGATGTTGAAACATTGCATCCAGTTCCTGCTGATGGCGAATATAGCCTTCACCGCACAGATGAACATCTCCAGTTATCAGATTGGGGAGTACATCCAATCTGCAAACCTGCGTTTCACCGATCTGGATCCATTCGCCTCCCTGCTTATGAAAAATGCCGGTGTACACTTCGCGCGCCCGCGCCGGCATCAATGCCAGCACGCGCGAAATCCCTTCCGGCGTCGCCGCCGCCAGACCTAATAGAGTCGGTATCATAAAAAGCGGCTTTCCCCAGCACCAACACATAGCCTTAGCCGTCGAAATCCCCACCCGCAAACCCGTGAATGATCCCGGTCCGGAGGAAACGGCGATTCCGGTGAGCGCCTCAGAAGTGCGATCCGTTTCCAGGAAGATCTCTTCAATCAATGTCAGTAGAACCTCATTGTGCCGTAGATGATCCCGAATTTCACGATACTGAAGCGATTTACCGCCCCAGAGAGCTACGCCGCAATTCGAACCGCTGGTATCCAAAGCCAGAATCATAACGCGTTCGCCGACGATGGAATTCCATATGTCGTCGTCAATTCCGTCAATAGCTTCATAAAATCAGAGCGCTCAGTGGAAATAATCAAATCCCGTTGCTCTTCCTCTTCTTGAACATGCTCAAACTGGATCACAAGATCCCATTGATCGAAGTATTCTTCGATTTTGTCCGCCCATTCGACCAACACGATGCCGGATTCCTCGCGAATAATCTCATCAAAGGCGGTATCCGCCATTTCCCGCGGATCGCGGATCCGGTAACAATCAAAATGATAAACCGGCGGCTGCAACGGGTATTGATGCAGCAACGTGAAGGTCGGACTGGTTACTCTGCCTGCAAAGCCCAGAGCCGCGCAAACGCCCTTCACGAATTCTGTCTTGCCGGACCCCAGCAACCCGGTCAAACCGACGATGCGATTCGGTTTCAGATCGGCGGCGATGCGGGCGGCGACAGCTCTGGTCTGTTCTGCACTCTTCGTTCTGCAGCGTGTCGTGTTTCGCATCTCAACGCGGCTCCATCACAGCAATCGGTAAGATCATCTCTTCTAAAGATATGCCGCCGTGTTGGAAGCTGTTCTTGTAGAGATTAACATATTTGTGGTAATTCGTCGGATACACGAAATAATAGTCTTCTTTTGCGATGATGTAGTTCCCGTTGATGCCTCGGCGCGGCAATTTGTATTCTTCGGGATTCTTGACATATAGCGCATTCTTCTCATCGCATTTCAAATTCCTGCCGTATTTGTAGCGCAGATTGGTGGATGCGTCTTTATCCGACACGACCTTCGCGCTTCTCTGCGTGCGGATGGAACCGTGGTCGGAAGTTAGAATCACCGTTACATCTTGATTGGCAAACGCCCTGAGAATGTTGTACAGCGAGGAGTGTTCAAACCAAGATCGAGTCACTGAACGATAGCCGGCTTCGTTGCGCACCATTTCCTTGATCACATCAGAACTCGAGCGTGCATGCGCGAGGATATCCACGAAATTGAAGACCATCGCCACCAATGGCTGGTTGAAGTAGGCGGATACCTTTCGTTCCACGGTATCCGCTTCTTCCGGATCTAAAACCTTCACATACTTGGATTCCGGTTTAATGTTCACACCCAGACGCGCCAGTTGGCGATCCAGCAACTGATGCTCGAAGCGATTGGACGAGGATTCATCGTCTTCGCTTCGCTTCCAGAGATCAGGGTAAAACTTCTCCAGATCCACCGGAAAAAAACCGCTGAAAATCGCATTGCGAGAGTAGGGGGTGGAGGTGGGCAAAATCGAGTAATGATATTCCCGCCTGATGTTGTACAGCTCCGATAATAAGGGCTCGATTGCCAGATATTGATCCAGCCTCAGGCAGTCCACCACCAGAAAGAGCACCTTTTTACCTTGTTTCAGCAACCCCGCGAGATAATGCGGGACGATGTCCACTGAAAGAGCCGGTCTATTTCCGCCCTGAAGCCACTTCAGATATTCCAGCTCGATGAACCGAGCGAATTCCAGATTGCATTGATTCTTTTGATCCTGAAGCACATCATTCAAGCCCAGATCTGGATAGCGGTCCAGTTCCATATCCCACGTGGACAACTTCACATGAATGTCTATCCAATCCTGCCAGGTTGCGCCTCCGCTGATGAGAGAAGAGATGAGGTGGAATTGGGACAGGTAATCCTTGGAAAGACGCTCCCGATTGATCTTCGCCGCTTCCGTCAACTTCTTAAGCACCAGCAATACCTGACTGGGGTTCACCGGCTTCGTTAGAAAATCATCTATCTGTCTGCCGATGGCTTCTTCCATCAATTGCTCTTCTTCGCTCTTGGTGATCATTACCGTCGGAATACCGGGCCGGAGCGACTTGATTTCCGAATATGTCGTGATCCCGTTTTTTCCGGTCATCTGTTCGTCTAAGAGTACGACGTCAAAATGGTCCCTCAGAATTTGTGAAATGGCATCATCACCGTTCGTCACGGCGGTGACATCGTAACCGCGTTCTTCCAGAAAGATCATATGAGGACGAAACAGTTCGATTTCATCATCTGCCCAGAGCACCTTCTTTCTTTCCATAACGACTCCTGCGATGAAGCATGCTTCCGTTTAATTTATCCGCGGTGTCATTCCATCAGCAATTCTTGAATTCTTTCGGCATCAGCGGGGGATACCCCCCTTTCGACGGCTAATTCCAACGCTTTCAAACTCAGGATGCGATAGATTATGAATGCATCAGTGCTTATTTCCCGAAGCGCTTCCAGATGGAGTCTAACCGTCTGGGCATCGCCCCGCGTAATCGGGCCGGTGATCGCTTCCGACGCCCCGCGTTTAAGGCAGTTCTCCAGACTTTGCCGCATCAAGGGCGCGATCATCTTGCGGCCGGTTTCTTCCTGAATTCCTGTCTGGGCCAGCAGATCTAAGGATTCGCGCATAAGCACCGGCAGAAAATTGGAAGCGAAGACTGCTGCGGCGTGATATGCAGCCTTCTTGTCCGCGGAGATCACCACCGGAATCCCCCCGAGCTTCTGAACAAGATCTTTCAGGATTTCTACTAATTTCTCATCCCCTTCGATGGCAAAATAGACTCCTTGAAGTGACGGCGGCGGTCCCAGCTTCGGAAATGTCTGCAACGGGTGCATGGAGCCCACTGATATCCCCTTCTCGTGCAACCCTGCCAAGACGGATCCCGGTAACACCCCTGCTGTGTGCACACAAGCGCTGATCCGAAGACCAGCAGATTTTCGGATCAAAGTGCGGTCTAAATCGGGCAATTGATCGTCGGGTATCGCTGCGATCAGGATCTCGACATCAGAACCGACAAGCTGATAATCGGTTCCACTGCGCGGCGCGCCGATCGAACGAGCGAGCTCCCGAGCGCGCGCAGCGCTCCTGTCAATGACGCACTGGAGCACCCCATCGGCTTCAACAATTGCGTGAGCCAGTGCGCTGCCCACCGCCCCGGCGCCGATCAATCCGATTCGATTCATATTGAAATTGAAATGAGCATCAGACGAGAAACCGGTTCGATTTGGGCGAACCGGTTTCTTCGTGACATGCGCTGCAACACCCGAACCTTCACTTCAGCAGAACCATTTTTCTCGCGAAAACAGCGTCAGACGTCTCTAGCTTGTAGAGATAAATTCCACTGCTGTAATCGTCCCGGGCGTTGAATGATGCTCGGTGAACGCCGGCGGAAAGAGGTCCATCCAACAGTGTTTCGACCAATCTTCCGGAAAGATCGTAGACCGCGAGCCGCACGTGTTCCGGTTTGGGAAGAGCGAAGTTTATTTCCGTCTTGGGATTGAACGGATTGGGATAATTCTGATCCAGCGCATAGGACGACGGCAAAATCAAATGATTTTCCGGTTCGACCGCCGTGTAATCTCCGAACCAGTCCAGGATGTTCTGCAATACCACCTTCCGTTGTGTGGATCCTGAAAGCCCGGAAGCGGCTTCGAAGCAAAAAGCGAAGTAAACCAGCTTCCCACTCGCATTGCCCCAGTAAATGCCTGCCCCTAAACCGGATGAAGTGTAGGTGTACGTCAGAGTTGAGCCGCTCAGCGGAGAGATGACGGCAGGCGATTGCGAATTCCCCGCGCCGCCGGCGCCTACGAGAAACAGGCTCGTATTATTCGAGATGGTATCGCCCGCTACACCGGACAACTGCGGCGCACCATTCATTCCGCCGGAAGAGCATTTCAAAACGTTTGTGTAGAAATCAGAGCCGGCCAGCTGTTCGTCAATGTCTTCGCCCGTCAGAAAGAGCCGTCCGCCGTGCGTGACGAAGTACTCGATCAACGACTGATCGCCGGCGCTCAGCGGGTTATCCTGATTCGAAGTCAGCCAGATGACGGTGTTGTATAACATCAACTCGTTCGTGGTGATTTCACCGGAGCTGGAAATCGTCCAGGTATCATAAACTACGTTCAGCGAATCCAGGTCTTGCGCGTACCAGCGCTCGAAATTGGATCCGCCGTCGTCATCCATGATGATCACCGCCGGTCTGCCGATCATCTGCGAAATCTGCATCACCTGAGGGAAGAGGAAGGACTGTTCATTCAAAGACAGCGTGAATACCACTACATGCGCCTGCGCATTCGATGCCACCGTGAACGATAGAGGGGAAGCATGATTGTTCGCGGAAGCGCCCGGCTGTATGAAACTGAAGGTGTTCTGACCGTTAAGGATCGTGATATCCGGATCGTTGCAGCTT
>CAZUTK010000004.1:0-23518 GCA_964623265.1 uncultured bacterium
GGAGGAATTTTCGAATTGAAGCTGGATCCCGTCATCGAGAACTACGTCTTCGACGCCAGATCCACCGTCGCACCGTATTCTCAGCAGAACGAGAAAATCCGGAAATGGGCTGTGGAGAATATCGCCTTGCCGCCGGATACAACCTCAGCGATGCCGGTGGTTGCGCCGATGCAAAAAATGGCTGACCTTCAGCTGTCAGGGCAAAATCTTCAGGAAGTTTTATCGTCTGATGCGGAAAATGATTCATCCTTCCTGCATCAAACCGCCGTTTCACCCCAAGATTCCAGTGCCGACGCCGAAGTAGCGGCGGCTCTGGAGAGCGCTCTGTTGCAATGGTCGGCAACAATTCAGAATGCGCGGGCTGAAATCCATCAGGAACATTACTATTCGCTGCTCGATCTTTACAAAAAACTGCTCGAACTCGAAGCCCGCATTGATCACCTTATCAATTTGCTCAGGACAGATGGCCAGAAGAACCGCTGGGTTCTCCAGCGCGAGGAGATTTATGGGGAATTCATCGGGGCTCGCAGTGAACTGCAGAAATGGCACGGTGATTATTTAGTGCGCAACAATCCCTTTTACCTGGAGACAGCACTGCGACGCACCCTGAAGCAAATCGGATATCCGCAGGCGCAGGTGCTGGTGCTGGATTCGCCCCAAACCGGCGACGCTTTCTTCATCGAACTGGAGATCGGCAATCCGCAGAACCGCGAATCCTTTTTATCCGCCCTCACCGCAGTGCTGGACAACGAAATCAAAAAATCCCCTTTGAAAATTGAAGCGGTAAAGCTTCGCAGCCATGACCGCCTCTACCACTGGAAGACCGAACAGATCCGCAAAGCGGCGGAATTGCTGAATCGCTCCGACGGTATGAAGCGCTGCGCAAACTACCTGGACCCGAAGAAATTATTGTAGCACCCCCGCCGCCATCAGCCCCGCGATGGTGACCCCTGTCAGACTCTCCCCGGCGATCACGCCCGATGCAACCGGAATCGTATAAGCCTCGTTTGTAGCCGGTGCCTTTTTTTCCAGAATCCAAACGATCAAGGAACCGAGGAACATCGAGATGCTGTTATACGCCGGAATCGTGAGCGCAATGCCGATGGCGGTCGGCGAAGGTGTGTAGGGTCGGATTTTCGGGAAGATCTTCTCCAACACCACGATCAGCGCGCCGAAGAAGATGGCTATTCCCAACGCCAGGATGGCGCTGGGTGGAAGGGTATTCAATCCCTGCGAGAGGATCCGAGCGACGCCCGCCCAGATGATCGCCGCCGGCGCCGGGAATTTCGCTCCGCCCAGCGCGTTGGCGTCGGGCACCAGAATAAAGTAAGCCGGCACTGCGAAGAAGGAGCCGGCGATCACACCGAAGATCTGAGCGATGAACTGCTTACGAGGGTGCGCGCCGACCCGATACCCAACATACAAATTTCCAACCGTATCACTGCAACTCGACGCCGCGCCCGCCGTGACATTGGCGGTCATCAGGTTGGTGGTCATATTGCCCGGAGCAATGACGCCGTAGAGCAGTTGCGTCACCTTGCCCATCGCACCGATGGGGTTAATCCCCACTTCGGCGCCCGCCCGCGCCGCCACCGCCGCCAGGAAAAAGGTGAACAGCACCGCCAGAATACCCATATACCAGTGGATGCTGAAGAGATACATCTGCGTCAGCAGGCAAAGCGCACCGGTCAGCAGAAACCCGATGACAAACCAGGTGCCGGGAATCTCAATATGCTCCAGGATATCTTTGGGAGTGTTGGATTTGTTCTTGCGGAACGCGGATAAAAAGCTGGTGAACGTCCGTCCCAGCGTCTTATACTGGAACACCAGAGCCAGCAATCCAGCCGTGACGAGAATTCCCGCACCAGGCCACATAGACCAGTTCGCGATATTGCGGAAACCTCCGATGGCTTCGAAGCGGGATGAACCGGGGCGAAACCCGAGCAAGGGCGCTGCAGCGGAAACGGTGGTGTCATCGTAAATACTGCACCGGGTCTCTCGATAAAAATACCGATCCGCGCGCGCCCAGAGCACGGGAACACCGAGATCCTTGCTCAGAGTATCCAGAAAAGTGACCTGCCCGAAGAACGGATTGACAGCCCCATCCAATAACATCGGCGCATTGAGATCGGCAAGCAGCGATGGAAACCCTTCATATGTTCTCGCCTCCGTCCAGATGTAAGTCATAGAATCCACGCGGGATCCGGCTGAAAGCTCGTGCGTGACATCGGCGGATTCGATTCGGATCCCGAGCGTCTGACCCGGCTGCACCGTCAGAGGGAATTGCGGTGATTCCACCGCTTTCACGATCGGTGCGGGGTGCTTGATGATATCATGATTGATCAGATATGGCGCCAGCACGCCGTAATTCAGCAATGCACCGAAGAGCATGCTCAAGCCGACTTTTATCCCGAACAACGCCCCGATGCCCATCATAATCATGCCCGGCTCGAAGGAGAGCGTCAGATTCGACAGGCTGACGCGTGCAATGGACGCGGGGACGTTCCATAAAGCGGGGAGAACGCCCAGACCATCTCGGAAAGTCGCGATGACGATGCCGATCGCGCCGGCGGTGCCGAGAGCTTTCGCTTTCTTCACCGCTTCCGAACCTTGAGAATACATGGCTTTCAGCGTCTCCACGACCGAGATATTGTAGGGGAAACGCAGGCGTTCTACTGTGATCATCTGGCGCTTCAAAGGGATCGCCATAAATAGCCCGAGGAAGAGGATGCCCGAGATCCAGAGGATCAGATGCCACCAGACGAAGGTCTTGCCGGTTACCATCGTCAAAGCGGGCACGGCGGAGACCAATCCCGCCGATGAAATCCAGCTCGCGGCGACGGCGGTGGTCATCATCATCGTGTTTTCCATCATGCCGAAATCCTGACGCACCCATTTCGGGAAAGCGCCGCGCAATCCTTTGAAAACGGCGAACGCGAGGATGATGGCGGCGATATCCACCCCCAAGCCCCAACCTGATTTCAACCCGACATACAGGTTGGAAAGGGACATTATGCCGCCTAAAATGCCTCCGGTGATGACGGATCGGACGGTCAGTTGCGGGACGTCTTTTTGATAGATGGATTCCAGCCATTCCTGATCCATCTGCTCGGGGGTTTTCGGATTTTCAGAATCTGACATAGTAACCGTCGAGTTAGATTTCCTGCGACAGCGTCATAATCAGATCGGCGCGTGCGATGGTCTGCTGTCGGCTGGTCTTGAGATTCTTGATCGTCACCGAACCGCTGCGGATTTCATCCGGACCCGCAACGATGACGATCGGAATCCTCTTTTTATCGGCGTAAGCGAACTGTCTGCCCAGTTTCTTCCCGCTTTCGAAAAAGACTTCCGCGGAGATCCCTGCGCGGCGGATTTCCGCTGTGATCTTCATTGCTTCCCCCCGGGTTTCCTCCGAAAAAACAGCAACCAATACGCGCGGCGAAACCTCGGTGACGGCATCAGCCAAATTCAATTCCCGCACGACATCGAAGATGCGCTCAATGCCGATGGAAGTCCCGGTGGCGGGGATGTCCTCGCCGCAAAAAACGCCGATCAGACGGTCGTATCGCCCCCCGCCGGTGATGGAACCGATGCGGGGTTCCTCAATCAGAGTCTCGAAGATGGGACCGGTGTAATAATCGAGTCCTCGTGCCAGGTGTAGCGTGCAGCTCAGGCGTTCCAGCGGGACTCCCATCGCCTGGACATCATCGAACAGCCTCCTCAGTTCATTCACGGCGGTTGCGCCTTCCGGCATCCGATTCACATCCTGCGCAACGCGTTCGAGAATTTCATCTGGATCACCGGAGAGGTGCAGCATACCCATCAACCGCTCAATCGAGCCTCTTTCGAATCGCTTATTCTGCAATTCCAGGAGAACGCCATCCATGCCGATCTTATCCATCTTATCAATGACGGCGCACATTTCCAGAAACCGTTCACCGGGGATCTTCGCGGCGGCGGCGATCGCCTGGAGCATCAGGCGGTGATTGACGTGGATGCGGTAACGGGGGATGCGCAGACGCTGCAAAATGTGATCGGATAGGGCGATGATTTCCGCATCGGCGGATGCCGAAGAAACACCCACGATATCGGCGTCGCACTGAAAGAATTCGCGATAACGCCCTTTCTGCTGGCGTTCCGCGCGCCAGACTGGCTGGATCTGGTAGCGTTTGAAAGGAAACTGCAAAGCTCCGCGGTTCATAGCGACCACGCGCGCCAGAGGCACGGTGAGATCATAGCGCAGTCCGAGATCCGCCAGTTCTCCAGATGCTTTCGACGCCTCTAATTCATCTCCGCGTTTCAAGATCTTGAAAATCAGACGATCGGCTTCTTCTCCGTATTTGCCGGTCAGCACATCGAGACGTTCCAACGCGGGCGTTTCCAGCGGTTGAAAGCCGAAGAGCCGAAAGGACGACTCAATCTCCGAGCGGATATGATTGCGAAGAGCCATCTCTTCGGGGAGGAAGTCGCGGGTTCCAGGCGCACGGTGGGCGGTGATTTTCTGGGACATTTCAGCTAATCGGCGGTTTCAGAGGACGTAATCGCGCGGTGCTGCGTCGAGTATGTAGGCGGACAGCAGATCAATGCAAGACTGCACATCCTTCTTATGGCACATTTCCACGGTGGAATGCGCATACCGCGTGGGGATGGAGATGGTAACGACCGCGACATTTTTGCCGGATCTCTGGAGAGCTCCTGCATCGGTGCCGCCGCGGGGGAGGATTTCCATCTGAGTCTTGATCCTTTTTCTGGCGGCGATGTCCTTCAAATGCTGAACCAGTTTGGGGTTGGAGATGGAATAGCTGTCCATTATCTTGATGGCGGCTCCGCTCCCCAGCGTCGTCACCCGCTCATGCTCGGCGGATCCCGGGACGTCATTCGCCAGCGTGATGTCCACCGCAATGCCGATATCGGGATCCAGACCCAGTGCGGACGTCGCGGCTCCGCGCACTCCCACCTCTTCCTGCACCGTCGCAATCGCATACAGATCCATAGGCAACGGCTTACCCTTGATCTTGCGGAGAGCTTCCAGCATTACGTATACTCCGACGCGGTCGTCGAAGGCTTTGCTCGCGTAACAATCCCCGATTTCGGTGAAATCCCGATGCCAGGTGATGGGATCCCCCGGCGAAACCCATTTCTTCACCTCTTTAGCAGGCAAACCCAAATCAACGAAATAATCTTCGACTTTCAGCACCTTCTTCTTCTCTTCCTCGCTCAGAACGTGAATCGGTTTAGATCCGAACACGCCCGGCAGATCCTTCTTGCCGTGCACGATCACCTTCTGCGCCATCAACGTGCGGGGATCGAATCCGCCCAGCGGTATGATGCGCAAAAATCCCTTGTCATCAATGTGGTTGACCATAAACCCGATCTCGTCCATATGAGCCGCAAGTACGAGTTTTTTAGACGTCTTCCCCTTGCGGTAGCCGGTGACATTGCCCATTGCGTCTGTAGTGACTCTATCCACAAAGGGCTTCATTTCGCTGAAGATCAGTTTGCGCACATCGTCTTCGCGGCCGGATACGCCGGTGGCGGAAGTCAATCGTTGCAGGAGATCCATAGATGCCTCGGAGTTTAATAATGTCGGGATAAATTAAGCAATCCGACGCTGATGCGCAAGAACAGATTGCACGATTTTAGAACTCGATGCGGCAAAAAAAAGAGGGCGCACTTTCGCGCGCCCTCGAAAACGAACAGAAAACAGCATTACTTCGTCAGCATCATCTTGCCGACGGCGGACTGCGATCCGGAAGCCAAGCGATAGATATAAACGCCTGAAGCCAAGCCGGAAGCATCGAAGGTGACCTCATGGCTGCCGGCGTCGCGATAACCGTTCACCAGCTCGGCGACGGCGCGACCGGACAGATCGTAGACAGTCAGATTCACTGCGCCGCTACTGCCCAGAGTGTAGCGGATGGTCGTGCTGGGGTTGAAGGGATTGGGATAATTGCCCAGCAGAGCAAATTCCGCGGGTGTGGAAGCCGACACTTCGACGTCAAAGGATTCGCCGAAGTTCGCCCATTCCCCTTCGAAGGAACCGCCGTCCAGGGTGGATTTGGAGAACGGGAAGCTGCTGGAGTTATACACGGTACCAGGATAAGAACCCACGTTCCCGGTATAGGTGTAGTTCCCAGGCGGAGCGGATGCTGGAATCACCTGCGTGCGCTGACGAGTAATAGAAGCTCCTCCCGGAAGAGTCAGCGTGATGGGACCGAGCACCGGACCGTACTGGCCGCCACTGGGCAGTGTCACCATAATCCAGACGCCGAACGTCTGAGCGGAGGTTTCGTTGTTCGTGATCGTCGCATTGAAGTTGAAGCTGCCGCCGCTGGCGGGGATCACGATCGGAGGATTGATCGGTGTCATACTGATGGTGATGTTCGGCAGCGGACCGGCGGGCCACATCTCGACGACGTACAGAATATCATTGGGGGTGCCTTGCGACATCGCTACGATCGTGTGGAAAGCCGGGTTGAACTCGTTGGTGAAACCGCAGCCGCCCGCGATTTGCGCGGTGGTGCCAGTCCCAATCAGAGGCATCTGATGTGGGGTGCCGACGTAAGTGTGCGTCACTTGATTCCACTCCTGAAACCAGTTTCCCGTCGGTGCGGAACCTTGATCGTAAATCCACATATGGCCGGTGACATCGTCATAGCACATACCATACACCGCCGTCAGCGGGCTGGGAGATCCCTGCCAAATCACATTGCCGGAACGGTCGAATTCGACCAGGTTGTTTCCGAAATTGCCGCTGAAGAAGTGATCGGTATTGGGATCGTACGCCAAAGCGCGGGCGACCGTCAGAGCGGCGGGCTTCGGGATATTAAAGCTCGGCGCCGGTACGCCTGCGGGCGTATAAGCCAGAATGGTGGTGGCTTCACAGCCGAAGTACAAATACGTGCCGTCGAACGCGGGATCGCGCCAGCCCCAGCCGGAATTCGCCGGTTGATCTATGGTCTGGAAAAGCGTGCCGTCGTTGTTGATCAGATAGAGCTTGTTGTCGGTAGTAGACGAGGAGCTCAAGCCGCCGCCGGTGACGATGAAGTGCCCACCCGCATACTCGGCACCCAGGAGCAGATTGCTGCCCGTGGTCGTCTGTGCATCCGTCCAGAAGAGAACGTCCCAGGTGGCGTCCGTCGCCGGCGGATAGTAAGCGACAGGACCCAGATTCGGAGCGGCGTCGTTATAGGCATCCGCAAATGCAACGCCGCCGATCAGAAGCAAGCAGAGAACGAAAACCAATTTTCGCATGTGAGTTTCCTCCTTTGGAGTGGTTGGTAGAAGATCTTCATCAGGGATTTTGAGTTACAAAATTTACGCAATAAACATACGCCTCTTTTCAGTTTCTTTCACCTCCTTTATTTGAGTTGATCGAAGTGATTTTTAGCTTCCGCCAAAATGCGTATATTTCAAGCGAATCACAATCGTTTTAAGAGTAGATAGTCTAAATTACTAAATTTAAATGTTCTTGTCAAGTTATTTTTTCAATTTAAGCGCTTTTTTTGAAGAACTATTGCAGGTATATTTTTTACGCAGGTAAATTCTGCCCGTTGGATGGGTTGATTAGGGGATACCAACCAATAAAGATCCCGCCTCCATCCGAGGCGGGATCTTGCAAACCTGCTTCTCTTTCTGCAACAAGAAATTGTACTCGCTATTTCATCAGCACCATCTTCAACGTGGCGGTCTTTGCATCGGAAGTCAATTTGCAGACATAGACGCCCGAAGCCAAACCGGAAGCATCGAAGGTGACTTCATGGTTGCCGGCATCGCGATAGCCGTCCACGAGCGTCGCAACTGTTCTGCCCGCTACGTCATGAACGGTCAGGCTGACGCGTCCGCTGATGTTCAGCGCGTATTGAATCGTCGTGCTGGGATTGAAGGGATTTGGATAATTGCCCAGCAAGGCGCATTCCAGCGGCAGAACCGCGCTCACACCGGCTTCGAAGGATTCCCCGGAATTCGTCCATTCGCCCACGAAAGAACCACCGTCTGAGGTAGCTTTCGAGAAGGGGAAGGAATCCGAATCATAAATTGTCCCAGGGTAGGATCCGACATTACCGGTGTAAAGATAATCACCGGGAGGAGCGCTCGCCGGCACGGTCTGAGAGCGATTCCGGGTAATGCTCAATCCTGCCGGTAGAGTAAGGGCTATCGGACCCAGCACCGGTCCGTAGGGATTCCCATTGGGCAGCGTGACCATTATCCAGACATCGAAGGTCTGCGCCGAAGTTTCGTTGTTGGTAATGGTGGCGTCAAAACTGAAAGAACCTCCGCCCGGTGGGATGACGATCGGTGGGCCTACCGGCACCATGGCGATGGTGATATTGGGCGGCGTTCCTGCACCAGTCGGGAAGCCGACGCCTTGGAAGGTTTCCGCGTGATTGGTGACGCCGTCGTATCCTCCGGCGCTCATGCCGATGCCGTTTTCAATGTAATCCGCGGCATTCGTACCGTAAGCTACCGGCAGCGGAGTTTCCTGCGTCCAAAGATCCTGCGCAGGATCATAAATCTGCACGGCGTTGGTGGCAGGCCAGGAACCGTAACCGCCGCCGCCGCCGATGGAGTAGATCAGAGTTCTGTCGGCGTTATTGCTGACGCTGAACGTGGCGAACCAGACTGCGTTGGGTACCGTGGAACGAAGCGTCCAGGTGTTCGTCGCCGGATCATATTCGTACAGCGATGTGCTTGCTGGAGAAGTCGTGCCGCCCATCAGATAAAACTTGCCGTTCGCAAAGGCTCCGCCGGTGTACGCCATGCTGACCGGAATGCTGGCGATCTGCGTCCATTGATTCTGGCTGATGCTGTACTTGTATGCGTTGGTGGGCGAAGGATTGCCCCCGCCTGCATAAATGTAATCCCCACCATCCCAAGCCGCGCCGACACCGCATGCAGCGATGGGATAAGGCGCCAGGTATTCCCAGGTTCCAGTGGGACCTCCAGCGGTCGGCGTGAAACGCTGAATCTCATTGCCGTAGCCGGGATTATAACGTCCGATGATGTAGAACTGACCGTTGATCGCCAAACCTGTCCAGTTGCAGGTCCCAATCAGCGGCGGTGTGGATAATTCCCATTGATGAGTCGTGAGGTTGAAGGCGTGCGAGGTGGCGACGGTCTGGTCGCCGAAGCAATACCAGTAATTGCCGATGGCGGCGCTGGCTGCGCGGCGGAAGGTGGCGGTGGCGTTCGCCATTTGAGTCCAGGTGACCATATCGGTCGCCCAATTCCCGATGATCGGGTCGCAGTATCCGAAAGAGACATCTTCCGGCGCCGGAGCAACGGGACCGACATCAGCATAAACCGCCGTTGTGAATGCAAGCAATCCAAAGAGAACAGCACAAGTAACTTTGTCCATCTTGCCTCCTTGAACTTGTTGGTTTTTTAGGGAAATCCCTGTAGGCAACTCAGAGCAGCTCAGTGCAATGGATCAAATACTCGTGTTGGTCAATTCAATCGGTTTACACCTCCTTTCAATGATTTTTTTATGATCTCTTTAAAGCTTTAAGAAACCGTCTACCTTGTGAATATCTACCTTTCTTTGTTTAACATATACAATATAATTTCTCAAGTTGATCTTGTCAACATTTTTCTTTGAAAAAGTCACTTTTTATCCTTGATATTTCCTCTGACCATTGTGAGAATAAAAAAAGCCCGAAACGGGCGATCAGAATGGGGAAATCGGCTTTACTACTTAGCGAGTTTCAATAAAACTTCCACAATCCTCTGCGATGCTTTCCCATCCCAGAGCGGCGGCGCGCTGTTCTTCGTACGAGACGATGAAAGGATCTTCTCCGCTGTCGCGATGATTTTCGTTCGATTTGTCCCTACTAATTGATTCGTCCCTTGAGTGATCGTCACGGGTCTCTCGGTATTCTCCCTGAGCGTCAGGCAGGGGACGCCCAGCATGGTGGTCTCCTCCTGAAGACCTCCGCTATCTGTCAACACGATCTTCGCGCGGTCGGTCAACGCGAGGAAGTCGAGATACCCCAGCGGAGGAAGGATCGTCAAATTCTCCATCGTGCGGACCCGATCCATCAACCCGAACATCTCGAGATTTTTCACGGTGCGCGGATGCGCCGGAAACAGCAGCCGAATCCTGCGCTGGATGATCTCGAAAGCGCCGAGCAGTTCCGTCAAAACGTTCGGATCATCCACATTGGAGGGACGATGCAACGTGATCAAGCCGTAATCGCAACCATCAAGATTTCGCTCTTTGAGGATGGGGCGTTGTCGTGCCGCTGGAAGGTGTTCCAGAAGAGAGTCAATCATCACATTCCCGACGAAGAAGATCCGTTCGGAGGGAATGCCGATTGCGCGCAGATTCTCATTTCCGTCCCGGCAGGTGGTGAAGAGGTAATCCGAAAGGATATCGGTGACTTCTCGGTTGATCTCCTCGGGCATTGTTCGGTCGAAGCTGCGCAAGCCTGCCTCGACGTGAGCGATCTTGATCCCCAGCTTGGAAGCCACGACGCTGCAAGCCAGTGTGGAATTCACATCGCCCACCACCAGCACCAGATCCGGACGACATTTCAAACAGATCGGTTCAAACGCCATCATGATGCGCGCCGTCTGTTCGGCGTGGCTCCCCGAACCGACGCCCAAATTCTCGTCGGGGATGGGGATTTCCAGATCCTCGAAGAAAAAGTCCACCATCTCGCGGTCGTAATGCTGTCCGGTATTGACGAGAAGAAATTGCAAGCGGTCGGAATGGCGGGACATCTCCTTCAGCAGCGGCGCAATCTTGATGAAATTCGGGCGCGCCCCGACCACATTCAGGATTTTCAACATAAAGGCTTACAGCTTGACGATGCGGGCGGGTGCCCCATGGATGCCCTTCGTCGCGTTGCGGGAATCCATGATCAGCTTGCAGTGATTCGCCACCCACCGATAGTCAATGCAGGTGTGGTCCGTGACAATCACGACGCAGTCCTGTTGGGCGAGCATCTTCTCGGTCAACTCGACGGACTGCATAACTTCACCATCATGCTGGAAAGTGGATACGTAGGGATCGTGGTAAGAGATCTTTCCGCCTTTTTCTCTCAGTAATTTGATAATGTCGAAGGCGGGCGATTCGCGGACGTCGTCAATGTCCCGCTTGTAAGAGACGCCCAGAATCAATAAATTGGCATTCTTGACGGGTTTGCCTGCGTCGTTCAAAGCATCCACGACTTTCTGCACGACATAGGCGGGCATGCCCAGGTTAATGTCCACCGCCAATTCGATGAATTTGGTGCGATAGTTGAGCGATCGGAGCTTCCAGGAAAGATAGGAAGGATCAATGGGGATGCAGTGCCCCCCCAGACCGGGGCCCGGGTGAAAAGGCATATAACCAAAGGGCTTGGATGAAGCCGCTTCAATCACTTCCCAGATGTCAATTTTCAGCAGGTTGCAGATAATCGCCAGCTCATTCACCAAACCGATATTGATGGAACGGAATGTGTTTTCCAGCAACTTGACCATTTCGGCGGCTCGCGGGGATGAAACCGGGATCACTTTCTGAATCACCTGCGCATAAAGTGCTCCGATGATTTCGCTGCAGGCGGGAGTCACTCCGCCGATGACTTTCGGCGTGTTATGCGTGCCGTAGGTCTTGTTACCCGGATCAATCCGCTCCGGCGAAAACGCCAGATAAAAATCTTCGCCGACTTTCAACCCTCGTTCCTGCAATTCCGGCAGCATCACCTCTTCTGTCGTCCCCGGGTAGGTAGTGGATTCCAATAT
Source organism: uncultured bacterium (assembly GCA_964623265.1). Taxonomy (GTDB): domain Bacteria; phylum Electryoneota; class B3-LCP; order B3-LCP; family B3-LCP; genus CAZUTK01. The sequence goes on from CAZUTK010000004.1 coordinate 11,725, forward strand.
GATCATCTGCCCCGGATGTAGATACTGCTTGACTTCTTTGAGAGCACTCAGAATATAGGAAAGATCCGGATCGCCGGTTTTGCTTAACGGAGTCGGCACGCAGATGCTGACGGCATCCTGTTCGGCTAAGAGAGAAAAATCGCCGCTGGCTGTGAGCATGCCGCGGCGAACTAAATCCGCCAGCACATCGTCCGCGATATCCGGAATGTAATTTTCTCCTCGATTGACGGCATCCACTTTCGACTGCACCACATCAAAACCAGTGACGCGGAAGCCGGCGCGCGCAAATTCCACTGCGAGAGGAAGCCCGACATATCCCATCCCGATGACCGCGACTCGCGTCTGCTTCTTGTGGATCGCGTCGAGGATCTGCGCGGCGGAACTACCCTGAGGCATGCAATACTCCTTCCAAAGCAAAGATTTTCATTCAATCAACGTAATTTACGATGGGATCCACGCAAACGTTAGCGCAGCAGGACGATTTTTCGGACGGTATCAAAGCCCTTCGCTCCCTGCAGGCGGCAGAAATAGATGCCGCTGGGAAGCATCTCCCCCTGAAACTCAGCGACATATTCGCCCGGCGGGAGATCTCCATCCACCAGCAATTTCACCCTCTTCCCCGCCACGCTGTACACCTCCAGTTTCACCGGGCTCTGTTCATACACTGAAAAGGAGATGCGGGTTTGACCGTTGAACGGTTCAGGATAATTCCCGTTCAGACTTAAGTAATTCAACAGGTTGTAATCTGGAGGCAACGACCAGGAGTGTTCAGCGGAATTTCCGGCAATGCCGAGGATTGCCGGTTCAATCAATTCTTCCCGCCCGTTGATTTCGACCGTCGAGAGCTTGTAGTAATAATGAAGACCGTTGATCAAGTCCGCGTCGCGGTATTGATACTCGCGGATTTCCGTCCCCGTTCCTTGCGCCGGCACGATCTGCGGATTGATGCGCGCGAAAGTTCCATTCATTCCTAAGGAACGATAGAGGTTGAATCCCGTCATTTCCACTTCGCTGGCGGTCCGCCAGCGCAAGGTTACAGAATGATCTCCGCCAGCCGCCGCAAAGCTCAACATCGTCACCGGCAGGGGGAAATCGCCCCCGCTCTGCGCGCGATCATATTGAGCCAGTGCGCTGGACATCGAGAAGCAGAGACCGATTAAAACGGCTGCAATAATATATTTTTTTCGGTTCATTGTCCCCTCATTATCTCTGAATTAGTTCTTTACACCGCGTATGCCTAGGTAGGTCGCGCGTAAGGTATAAGCAGCGTTCGTCGCGCGCGCTGAGCCATACAGGTAGGTACCGGATACGCCCCAGCTACCCCCGCGATTGATCACATATGCGGGCGGTGAAGCGTAAGAGATCCCGCTCTTGAACGGATCGTACGCGCCGGAATAGCTCTCCGTGTCCGTCCATTCCCAGACGTTGCCGGTCATCTCAAAAATCTCATATGGATTCGCCAGACCGCTGTCCGACCAGGTGGCTTCAAATTGATTCACGTCGCAGGGTCTTCCCGGCGAAAAGGTCCCATTCATATTGCACAAGTTCGTCGAAGCGGCCGGACTGCTCCCCCAGGAGTAGGTGCTCCCGCCCGCGCCTCCGGTGCCCCGGCAAGCTTTTTCCCACTGTTCTTCTGTAGGCGGAACCAGACCCATCCAGCGGGTCATATCGTAAGCGTTGAACCAATTCACACCGATGACCGGCCAATCCTCCCGTCCGCTGACTACAGACCAAGAGGCGGAAGGAACCGATCCGCTGATGCTGATCCCGCCTCGGGTAGCGTCATTCTGGAGAGTGTTCCAATAGTCGTGATTCGCATCGGCGGTTTCATCGTGGCTGTTTCCCACTTCGTTCAGGAAATCCACATACATCCGGTTGGTGACGGGGTATTTTTGGATGTAAAACGCGGCGATATTCGCAGTCCCGGATGTGATGGCGTTGTTGCCGCCGTCCCCTCCCATTGAGAAGGAAGCATCCGCTTCCACCGTGCACATCTCCACTGCATAGACGCGGACTCGAACCATTGCCGTGGAGCTTAAACCGGTGCCCCCCGCACCCCAAGTCCAGGTGATGGTCTTGGCACCGGCTGAGCTGACGATCCCCACGTCACCGCTCAGGTTTTGATTCACTGTGGAAGAGCCGGTTTGGCCTCCGGCGCTCCAGTCATTCCCTTGGTCAAGGTCGTCGGTGTCTTTCCAGGTGAGTCCTCCGTCGCTGGAATATTTGACGAAGATCCAGACGGGCTGCGAAGCGCTGATTGCAGGGTTATCGCGCGAGAGAGTATAGCTGATATTCACCGTCGTGGGGGTCAGCCCCCCCAGCGAGACCCCGCTGACGCCTACTTCTCGAGTTATTCCTACCCCTGCAATTAAAAAAATTGCGAACAGAAGGCATATCAGCTGACGTGCAATCATGAATCCCCCAGATCAATTGATAGAAATGATGGGATAAATGTAATGACGAGAAGCGGGTAAGTTCAAGAAAATTTGCGATATTTTTGCCCTATCGTTGTTCTTTTTGCCTTCTACGGACTTCGTTCAACAGGTTCAATTTCCAGGCGAGACGCTGGAAGTAATCCTTGCGCCGCAGCGCAATGCGGGATAACGCGTAGCCGTTCGACATCCGGCGGCACTGCCGCTGCATCTTTCCGATGGGTCCCGCGATTCGATGCGAAAACAGGATGGAAAAGATCCCCACGACGAATGCAAGCGGCAGGGCGCGCAACAGATATCCCTGCCAGAAATCCACAGAGGAGAGCATCCGAATCAAGTCGCCGAACGGAAGGCTCGCCGAATGGGTCAGAAACAGCATCATTGCGGTGCTGCAGGCGATCACTGGCAGGTACACAGCGAGGAATACCCGGAGCGCGAAATTCCACTGAAATCTATGATGGACGAGATACTGTTTTCGCAGGTTCATTCTTTCCCCTCCTGCAGCAGACAGCTGTTGAGATCCTTCTCGAATTCATGGAAATAATCGTCGGATCGGGTGCAGATGGGTTCCGCTTTTCCGCCCGAAAGAACGCGATCGAGTTCCCGTTCGAAACGGAACATCTGTCCGGCGATTCGATGCGTCGTCTTAATCATGATCAGCACCGGGATGACGAGCAGCACCACCAGGCATAGCGCCCACCAGAGCCACAAATCACCCTGCGAAACCTGCTGCAGCGCGGAGTATTCTCCGCGTTGAACGCTGGATTTCCAGAAGAAGTAGTAAACGTTCCAGGCGAAGACCACCGCAATGATAATGGTGGGCAACAATACCCGCAGCACTATGGACCATTGAAAGGCGGGCTGTATGAGCCACTTCCTCCGTTTCCATACAGACGACTGCCCCATATTGAAACCTCGCGATGAAAGTAATTTCACTTAAGATTTCATCATTTCGCCAGGACCAGAAGGCGCGTGGCGCTCCAATCATCCACCTGAAGGCGGCAGATATAGGTCCCCGCGCCGACCACCAGTCCCTGATTGTTTCTTCCGTCCCATTCGGCGCGATATTGCCCGGGCGGCATCTGTGCGTCCATCAGATTTCGAACCACCTGCCCCAGAGTATTATAGATTCGCAGCGATACGGTCGCAGAACCTCCCGTCCGCGATGCAATCTGGAAGGGTATGGTGGTGGACATGTTGAAAGGATTGGGGAAACCGGGTCCCAGCTGATCGGAAATCGGAAGTAGATTCGTTATCTGCGCAAGCGCTTCACCGGATGTCCCGAGGCAGAGATACTGGGGGCTTTCCTGAGAAAGCGGCGACGCATTCCCCGCCGGATTGACCGCCTGCACTTTCAGACGGTAGGCATAGCCGGGCAGCACCGGAATTTCAAAAGCGGCGGAGTCTGTGTAAACGATCATCGTCGTATCGTGTGCTGTCGTACCGGTGTAATCCGTCTCGGTTAAGTACAAGCGGTAATGTTCATCCGCTGAGTTTTTCGACCAGACGAAGCGCAGCGCCGTACCGGTGAATTGGGTTATGCCCGTAAATTGCGATATCTCCGCCGCCGTATACCCGATCCATCCCAGCACCGCCATCCAGGAAAACCAGAAAGCGGCGCGCCAGGCGGATAGGTTGCAAATGCTGTTCTTCATCGTAATTCTCCGAAAGATCATCCGTCACATTTAAGGAATCAAGGCTTCCGGCCGGCTGGGGATCGCCGGAATCGTCGCATTGCAGCACTGGATCACGTCGGAATAGCCGCGCGCGATGACGACGCCGCTAGAATCGCAGGCGTCCACTCGCAGACGATACGTCGCGCCGGATTGAGCCGATCCGATCTGAAATTGATTCTCGATGCTTTCTGCAAATAATTCTTCCGCACCGCCGTTGACGGCGACGTATATTCTGAATAATTGCACGACTCCCCCTTCGCAAGACCAAGTGAAAGACACGTTAGAATCGTTATCCAACGAACGGTCCACATACGGATCCTGCGGATCCTGATCTTCATCCAAGTGCAGCACATCGAAAGTCTGCCAGGCGATGGGTTCACCGCCGGCACCGGGGACCGATCCGACTTCCACTTCCAGAGGTTCGCACAATTCGGATTCGTTCCCGCAGAGATCCACGGCGGAAATCCAGTAATAGTATTTCCCTTCGGCGGCGGGGAGGTGATCAAGGTAATGCGAGGTTCGCGTAGTGCCGATCAGTGCGGTTTCCCCGATCGGTGATTCCGGCGTCGGGGTTCGGTAAACATTGTAATGGGAAATGTCGGGATCAGCGTTGGGATTCCAATCCAGCTGAATCTGCGCCGTCGGCACGGCGGAGGCGGACCCTGTCAACGCAAGGACGGTGAGCAGAAGGATTCGCGCGTATTTCATCCTCTCTCCAGAGCAGTATCATCCGTATGGCAGTGGCTGTTTGCACAAATCCTTCCAAATTAGTCTGAGTCCCCCCGCAGATAGTGAGTCGAATGCTTTGCAGGCAAAGTCGTTTCCCGTCGGCAGCAGCTGACCATTCGGTCGAGCTTCTGCGAACTAAATTAATGGAATTTCAATCTTCAGTCAACGGAAAAGTTCTTCGCGATTACCCTTAGGAGCATTTTCGGGCTGAGTAGGATATTTGAGTACCATTGGTTGGCTAAGGGGCAATAACAACCCCGCTGTTTGATGAATCGAAGCACTTCCCGGGCTTGTTCGGATCGAATCACTTTCTGCACGTCATAGCCGCTTTCCCGCAGGCTGCCCAGGGGTTTGTCGTACGCCAGAACGCAGCATGGCCAGAGCTCCCCGTCGAAATTCAGATGCAGGTTGCTGATCCCCCCATAGCAGGGAATCACTTGAGTCTTGCGCCGGAGAATCTCGACCGCCAATTCGTAGTAGACCAGCCGCAAGGCTTCCATGCGCTTTGTTATGGCGCGCTTCTCCTTCAGATGCCTCTTAATCTGCTCGGAAAAGCGCTTTAGAACGCGAGAATACATTTCCGCGCTGGGAGTGATGCCATCACCTTTATTGAAAAATTCCGCCCGCTCTTCGGCGATCTCGTTGCGGTAACTTTGCACACCTAAGGAATGCACGTAGTCTTCAATTTCCTTGAGATGATCTATGTTGTATTTCGAAATCACCGTCCCCAGCTCGAGGTGAAATTCCGGGTAGTCTTCTTCCACAATTTTCAGCCGAATGATCGTCTCTTCCAGCTTTTGAAAATTTCCCGGGACGCCGCGGATGGTATCGTGCAGTTTGCCGATGCCGTCAATAGAAGGTTTGACGGTCAGCGGAACCGGATAACGCCTGCGCCTGTTGTTCTCCAGAATCTGAAGGCAGGTATTTTCAATGCGCTGCGGCGCCAGAGCATTCGTGGGGATGTGAATGATGGCGGGCTCCAGATATTCAACGGCAAGATCCACGATCTGCGGCAGATCAGCACGTAAGAACGGTTCCCCGCCGCTGATGTTGAAAAAATAGACGGTGCCGAGCGATCGAAAAATCTTGCGGATTTCATCGAGAGTCAGATCTTTGCGGCTATAGCGAAGTTCCTGCTGATAGCATTCGCCGATATGACAGGTCAAACAACGAGACTGACACCTCGCCGTCACAGAGAAAGTCAGTGTGACGGGATGCGCGGACCGCAACAGCCCGTGATACTGTCCCCAGGCATGAAGCATATGCCGAAAAAGCCGCAGGAGGTTTTTCTTAAATTTCATCGGCTGGTGGACTCGGTGCCGAATCTGCGTCTGAGCGGTTTTCGGCGCCAACGTTTCTGAAAGCACGCAAGAATTCCTTCAATTCGCACAATTTCAATTCGCCGGAGATTTTCAACACCAGTAAATAAACCAGACAGGCTGTGAGCAATCTGATGCTGAACGGTGCGGAAATGCCGCTGATTGCAATGTGTGTCACAAACATCGCCGCCGCAGCGGAGAAAATGCGCAGAGTAGAAGCGAGGAAAAATCCAGTTTGGAATTTCTTATACAGCACGAAGATGGATAATACAGTACCGCTTAAAAAAGTCAAAGCGGACGCCTGAGCAGCGCCCGCCAACCCGAAGCGGCGCGTTAAGATGACTTGCAGGATGAAATATGCCGGCAGAAGACACACGGTCAGGATGCCCGCAACCGTCGGATAACCGGCGCCGGTTAGGATGGTTTTGTGTATGATAAAGAATGAGAGCATGCCGAAGGACAGAATCAGCCAACGAAGAGCGGCGGCGCCTTCCGCATAGCGGCGTCCGTAAACCAGCGATAGGATCTCGCCGGCGTTCAATGCCACGAGGATCGCGACCGGTAGAACAACCAGCAAGAGCAAACGGTTCGCCTGGTGGATATACTTGTTGAATTGAACCTGTTCGCCGGCGGCGTGAGCTCGCGAAACCGCAGGGTAGATAGCTCCGGATAACGCGTAAAACCCGAAAGGGAGCACCTGTGCCAATGCCTTGGCCGAGGTGTAATAGCCTGCCGACTCATTTCCCGTGACGATTTTTTTAACAAACATGATGTCCATATCAGTCAGGAGCGACTGAACCACGGCGGCGGCAACCACCGGAATCGAAAAACGAATCAAAACGGGAGACGAAAACGATTCACCGGGGGAGCCTGCGGATCGCGTTCCTACGCAATAGATCGCCGTAATGGCGGACGCCGCCGTCAATCCGGCGACGGCACCAAGTGCACGATACCCGATGACGGCAAGCGCAACGACCAACGCTGCGCGCAACAGATAGGACAACGTGAGCAATTGCGCCTGTTTGCGGTATCTGCGCAGTCCGTTATAATACTGTTGAATTAAAAAGAAAATGCCGAAGAAAAGAGGCATCGGTGCGATGATGCGAAAAAAAACGCGAAGGCAGTCGTCTCCCAACCATCCCGCTAACGGTGCAGCGAGGGCAAAAAACGCAGCGCTGATCGCCACCGTTAAAAAAAATTGAATCTTGAAGCCGGATTGATAAACCGCTTCCGCTTTTTCCGGTTCGGAGGATACATAGCGCGCTACAGACATCGGAATTCCGGAAGCCACAAATGTGCGGATCATCGTGGCGGCGTAAAGCGTCACGCCGAACAAACCATACTCCACCGGCCCGAGATACCGCCCGAGAACGATGTGCATGGCGTAGCCGCTGCAGAAAAAAACCGCCTGGGCTCCCAGCAGATAGGTCGCACCGACTCTGACACGTGTCTCGTTCAATCCGCCGATCCTGTATGATTTCAACGATGAACCGAATCCGCGGGTTCGAGGCGACTGATGACCGCGCGGATCTTGCCTGAGGGATCCCGACTCAAATGCGCCACGATTTCCGGTTTCACTTTCAGCTCGCCTCGAACCAGTTTGGCGGTGAGAGATATTAGGTCGTTCAATTTCGCTTGATCCGGTTCTTTCGCCGCAACAATCTGCAGACGAATGGATTCCTCTTCTTCCTGCAGAATCCGGAAACTTTTCAACCAAGGAATCAGTCGCAATTCCTGAAAAACCAGACCGGACAGCCATTGACCGGAAGGAAGCCGAATGCGGCTGTCGCTTCGGCCTGTGATCCTGGCGAGACGTCTGAATTGAACTCCGCAGGAACATTGCCCGGACATCCGAATGCCTAAATCTCCGAGGTCGTAGCGGATGAACGGGGAATCATAGCCGTCCAGATACGTTACCAAAATCCTGCCTTCCGCGCCGTCGGGCACTTCTTCATCCGAGTCATCCAAGAGTTCGACGATCATCGCGTCGTCGTTGATGTGCATCCCTCGATGCGCGCGACACTCCCATGCGATATTGCCCACTTCCCGGCTGGCGTATAAGTCAAACACTTCCGCGAGAAACGCCTGCCGTATCTTTTCGCGCGTTGCATCATCCAGGACTTCCGCTCCGGTGCAAATGACGGGGATTCGGAACGTTTCACCTCGTTCCAGCAATAGATCCGCGATTTCCACCAAGCCGCTCGGATATCCGTGTATATGCCGCGGACAGATCTCCCGAAGCCTTTTCAGATTGACTTCCGGGGGATCCGTCACGGACAGCCAGTATTTGCGCAGTATGCCGAACCGTTCGAACCAGTGCTTGCCGGTTATATCCGCTCTGGAAGATTTCAGCACCGCTTGCGGGTGGTACAAGCGAAAACCCGTCTGCTGAAAGGCACGGATGACCTTGGCTTTAATATACCAAAAATCCCGCCAGGTGCGATATACTCGGAGGGGCTCACCGGTGGAACCGCCGGTCAATTCCGTGAACAAACCTGCATTTTGCTTCGGAGTCAGGATTTCCAGAGGATCCGCGTTGCGCAATTCGGCCTTGGTGAGGATCGGAATCTTCCGGATGTCTGCGATGGTCTTCAAAGAATCCGGATGAAATCCGCAACTTTGATACTTGCGCCGATAGAAGGAACTGTAATAATACGCATGCCTGACCATTTCGCGGAAACGCCAGAGGCGATAGTGATCCAATTCCTGCTGCGTCCAATGCAGGCGTTCGTTCATCTGCCGCAACAGTCGGTAAGTGTGCCACCAATTCACGACGTCTCGCTCCAGAAAGGATGTGGCAGGCGGGAGATGACCGAGCGGATTTTGCCGGATTTTTCGCGCGGAATTTCCGCCACTCGGACGACCTCAATGCGAAACGAATCACCCAATCGGCTGCGCAGAAGCCGGCGGATTTGCTCCTCCGGTTGCGCATGCGCATCCTTCGCCTTCCATTCCACCGTGATTCCACCCGGCTCCTCCTGCAAAATGCGGAATTGATCCACCTCCCGCAGCGGTTTCAAGAGAAGCGATATTTCCAGCGCCGAAAGCAGGGATCCATCGGCGCCCTGGATGAAGCCGTCCGACCTGCCGGCGATATTCTGCAGCATCGGGAACCGGCAGCCGCAGGGGCAAATTCCTCCCTGAAATGAAGCCACATCCCCCACGCGATAACGCAGGATCGGCATAACGCGCAGATCGAATTGCGTCACCACAATCTCACCCGGTTCACCGAATTTCGCAGGATGGTTCCCTGTAAGAATCTCGACGTGAAGAGTATCCGCATTGACGTGATACCCTTCGCGAAGCCGGCATTGAAAGGCGATATGTCCGACTTCGTTGGCGCCGTATAGATCAATGGGATCCACACCCCATTGTTCTTTCAATATCCTTCTGTCTTCCTGTGTCAGCACTTCGGCGATCGTGAATAAAAGTCTTGGGCGAAGAGGCGCGGCGCCGACAGCGTTCAGTTCTCGCCCTACTAGCATCAAAACAGAGGGAAAACCGATCAACACCTGGGGCTGAATGTGCAGTAACTCCCGGAGATTCAACTGAGCTGAATCATAGACGGAAAGAAACCGTTCATGCATAATGCCCAGGCGATGATACCAGCGATTCTTGGGCGAAGAATGCCGCGGCTCCGTGATATTGACCAACCGGTGCCAAGGCTGCATCCCGTTGTAGAATAGTTCACGGGTCACCACGAACCCCATCTGCAATCGTTCGCAGGGATCATACCACAGTTCCAGAGGAATTCCCGTCGAACCGGACGAGCGATAGCGGATGAACTTGCTTCGATCTGCTGATGGATCGAAAAATTCCTCGATCCGGTCCCGGAGGGTTTCCTTTTCCAGCAGGGGGAAATTGACGAGATCATCCGGTTCGCGGAAGTCTTCGGGCGACGCCCCGATTTTAGCGAATATTTCGCGGTAATAAGGGATTTTCCGATAGCAAAAGTGCATCAGCTTACGAAATTTGTCGCGCCGCAATGCACGCAGCTTTTCCTCGGTCCAGAACAGACGATGCTGCAGCCGCAACAGATGATATGCCGAATGGAGCGCTCCCATTTATTCGCCGTCCAACGTTTCCGCCAGAGCCTGCACTAACGCTCTGCCCGTCTCCCGCAGCGATTGCGGTGTGACGGTCGAACCATCCGCCCCGCGGCTGTAATTGCATTCGAGGTAGAGACAGTAGGTGTCATAGTCGCGCAGCAGAGCATTTCCGGTGATATTGGGCAAATCGAGAATCCGGACGGGGGAACGCCCTTGTAATTGAGGGTGATTCTGGTCGGCGGCAGATAGAAGGGCGCGCTGAAGATCCGCATGATGAAAGAACAGTTGAGAAGGTGGGGTCTCGAGGAAAAAATGCCCGAGACTCGGATCATTGGAAGCGTGTAGATTGATCACCAGTTTCACCTTCTTTTCCGCGAAAGACGGCGCCAGCGCAGCCTTCAGAGCGCGTGTCTCAGCCGCCTTGAAATCCACCCAATCCCGGGCGAGGTTCACGCCTTCTGAATTGCGGTAATAATATCCCCGAACCACGCCGTCAAGGTTCAACATCGGCACGAAGATGCAGCGATAGCGGTCCGCCAGATGCCTTCCCGCCGGATGATTCAGCAGAGCTTCCACCATCCCTTCGAGCGCAAAAGACGCCGGAGTCTCGCCCGGGTGTTCGCGGCAGATCACCCAGATTTCCAGAGCATTTTCCGGATGCCCAAGATCCTTTGGTCCAATTTGCAGAACCGGAATTTCCCTCCTTTCCTCCGTCTTCCCCAGCGTTGATACGCCATCACTCCGCTCTTTTACCGATTCAAGAAATTCGCGAAGCATCCGCACGGTATAAGGATAACAATAAGCGACATACAAAGTATCCGCCGCGAAGGGTGAGCGGAAGCGGAACACCTTTTGACCCAGAGGATGCTGCAAGCTGAATTCCCTGATATAACGGGTTTCCCGCGCTCGCTCCCAATTTACGCCGTCCGCCGAAAAAACAGGGCGGGTGATTCCCCAGCGGTCGCCGGTCTGGTGCGCTTCCGCCGCGTTTTCGATGACGAATTCGAGCGGCTGATCCGGCGGCGCGCCCATTACCTTGAAGTAGAACCAGAGGTATTCCTTCCCCCCTGGATCCTGCGGGATGGAGAACGCCACGATGCCATCCGACCGCTGATGCAATTTTTCCGCGGCGCCGGATTCGAAATCCGTGGAAAAAGACAAGTCTCCGCCTATCGCCGCAAGCTCAAGCGCTGTCACCATTATACTTGCAAAAAGATAGAAGCATATCCGACCTGAAACCGGAAACATAGCCGCCTTACCCTCCTGCAATTTTCGAAATCACCCTTCGCATTTTCCCGGAAGTCTCCTTAGGCAGCGAATCCACACGAACCGCTTCGACCTTGATCCCCGAACCCATGACCTGCAAAACGTGTTCCTTTACTCTCGTCAGAGTGTCCTGGCTGAAACCTTCGCCGGGCAGGATCTGCACAACCAGCCGGTCGTACGCTTCCTGAATCATCCGGTATTGCTGCACACCAGGGATCGAAGCGATAACGAATATCAAAGGAGAAATGCGTCTGCCGTCGGCGGAATACAGCCAGTCGTCCGCGCGCCCCTGCAGGACGCGGATTCTGGGAAAATTGCAGCCG